>NZ_CP014525.1:0-237500 GCF_001611975.1 Haematospirillum jordaniae | reverse complement strand
CGCACCGAAAGGTGCACCCGATACGGTCGTCCTCGTATCCCTTCCGCAGTCAGACCGTACCATACATGGTACACGCCGGTGCACAGGCTCGGGCCTGTAGCTCAGGTGGTTAGAGCGTACGCCTGATAAGCGTAAGGTCGCTGGTTCGAGTCCAGCCAGGCCCACCACCGATGCCCAGGCACACCCGCGGCCCAGGGGGCTTAGCTCAGCTGGGAGAGCGATAGCTTTGCAAGCTATAGGTCATCGGTTCGATCCCGATAGCCTCCACCACCGCGCCGCACTGACTGCAGGGAAATCCGTTCGGGGCCATGCCCCGATACCGTCTCGTTGTTATTCATTGTAAAGAAGCAAGCAATTAAAGGGTCTAGTGACCGCGTTGGATTGCAGACCGGCACGTGCCGTCCGGAAGCCCGGATGGCGATGCCATGAAGGACTGCATGTTCAACGCATAATGTATGAATGCTGTGTTCCGTGTGCAGTGGTTTTTTCCCTGCGCATGGGCTCTCAAGCGTGACAAGGGCATCTGGTGGATGCCTTGGCACTGGAAGGCGATGAAGGACGTGGCACCCTGCGAAAAGTTCCGGGGAGATGGGAGCAATCTTTGATCCGGAAATGTCCGAATGGGGAAACCCACCGCATCTGTGGTATCCACACCTGAATTCATAGGGTGTGGAAGCGAACCCGGCGAACTGAAACATCTAAGTAGCCGGAGGAAAGGAAATCAACCGAGACTCCGCAAGTAGTGGCGAGCGAACGCGGACCAGCCCAGTGGCTGCAGTGAAACAACCGGAAACGTCTGGAAAGGCGTGCCAGAGCGGGTGACAGCCCCGTACGGGTAAAAAACACTGTAGTCCTCGAGTAAGGCGGGACACGTGAAATCCTGTCTGAACATGGGGGGACCACCCTCCAAGGCTAAGTACTCTCCAGTGACCGATAGTGAACCAGTACCGTGAGGGAAAGGTGAAAAGCACCCCAACGAGGGGAGTGAAACAGTTCCTGAAACCGGATGCCTACAAGCAGTCGGAGCGGAATTCCTTCGGGAATGTCCGTGACGGCGTACCTTTTGTATAATGGGTCAGCGACTTACCGTATCGAGCAAGCTTAAGCCGGCAGGTGTAGGCGAAGCGAAAGCGAGTCTGAACAGGGCGTTCAGTTCGATGCGGTAGACCCGAAACCAGGTGATCTAGCCATGGTCAGGTTGAAGGTGGAGTAACACCCACTGGAGGACCGAACCCACGTCTGTTGAAAAAGACGGGGATGAACTGTGGCTAGGGGTGAAAGGCCAATCAAACCTGGAAATAGCTGGTTCTCCGCGAAAGCTATTTAGGTAGCGCGTCGGATCTATACCGCCGGGGGTAGAGCACTGGATCGGGACGGGGGGCGCGAGCCTTACCAACTCGAACCAAACTCCGAATACCGGCGAGTACTGTCCGGCAGACAGACGGTGGGTGCTAAGGTCCATCGTCAAAAGGGAAACAGCCCAGACCGCCAGCTAAGGTCCCCAAGTCATGGCTAAGTGGGAAAGGATGTGGGACGGCCAAAACAACCAGGAGGTTGGCTTAGAAGCAGCCATCCTTTAAAGAAAGCGTAACAGCTCACTGGTCTAATTAAGCTGTCCTGCGCCGAAGATGTACCGGGGCTAAAGCCATGCACCGAAGCTGCGGGCTTGTCTATGACAAGCGGTAGCGGAGCGTTCCGTAAGCCGGTGAAGGCAAACTGTGAGGTTTGCTGGAGGTATCGGAAGTGAGAATGCTGACATGAGTAGCGACAAACAGGGTGAGAAACCCTGTCGCCGTAAGTCCAAGGGTTCCTGCGCAAGGCTAATCCGCGCAGGGTAAGCCGGCCCCTAAGGCGAGGCCGAAAGGCGTAGTCGATGGGAACCACGCTAATATTCGTGGGCCAGGTGGATGTGACGCCCGTCGTAAATCGTTGCTCCTTATCGGATTGAAGCAGCGGTGAAGACGGGCCAGGAAATAACACCACCAACAATGACCGTACCCGAAACCGACACAGGTGGACTGGTAGAGTATACCAAGGCGCTTGAGAGAACGATGTTGAAGGAACTAGGCAAATTACTCTCGTAACTTCGGAATAAGAGAGCCTCGCCCGTGGGCAACCACAGGTGAGGGGCACAGACTAGGGGGTGGCGACTGTTTATTAAAAACACAGGGCTCTGCGAAGTCGCAAGACGACGTATAGGGTCTGACGCCTGCCCGGTGCCGGAAGGTCAAGAGGAGGGGTGCAAGCTCCGAATTGAAGCCCCGGTAAACGGCGGCCGTAACTATAACGGTCCTAAGGTAGCGAAATTCCTTGTCGGGTAAGTTCCGACCTGCACGAATGGCGTAACGACTTCCCCGCTGTCTCCAACATCGACTCAGCGAAATTGAACTCTCCGTGAAGATGCGGAGTTCCCGCGGTCAGACGGAAAGACCCCGTGCACCTTTACTACAGCTTCACAGTGGCATCAGATATTGGATGTGTAGGATAGGCGGGAGGCTATGAAACCAGGGCGCCAGCCCAGGCGGAGCCACCCTTGAAATACCGCCCTTCCCGTATTTGATGTCTAACCGCGTCCCGTAAGCCGGGACCGGGACCCTGTGTGGCGGGTAGTTTGACTGGGGCGGTCGCCTCCCAAAGAGTAACGGAGGCGCGCAATGGTTGGCTCAGAGCGGTCGGAAATCGCTCGACGAGTGCAAGAGCAAAAGCCAGCCTGACTGCGACACCGACGGGTGGAGCAGAGACGAAAGTCGGTTCTAGTGATCCGGTGGTCCCTCGTGGAAGGGCCATCGCTCAACGGATAAAAGGTACGCCGGGGATAACAGGCTGATACTTCCCAAGAGTCCACATCGACGGAAGTGTTTGGCACCTCGATGTCGGCTCATCTCATCCTGGGGCTGGAGCAGGTCCCAAGGGTATGGCTGTTCGCCATTTAAAGAGGTACGTGAGCTGGGTTTAGAACGTCGTGAGACAGTTCGGTCCCTATCTGCCGTGGGTGTAGGATACTTGAGAGGAGCTGTCCCTAGTACGAGAGGACCGGGATGGACGTACCTCTGGTGTACCAGTTGTTCCGCCAGGAGCACCGCTGGGTAGCTATGTACGGATTGGATAACCGCTGAATGCATCTAAGCGGGAAACCATCCTCAAAACAAGGTATCCCTTGAGAGCCGTGGAAGACCACCACGTCAATAGGCCGGGTGTGAAAGCGTGGCAACACGTGAAGCTAACCGGTACTAATCGCTCGATAGGCTTTAGAGCCCGTGCGCAGTGGTAAAACCACTCAAATGCACGAAACACACCGTTCATACATAAAACTAGTCCAGATTTGTGAGATGTGATGACCTGGTGGTCATGGCGCTGGAAAAACACCCGATCCCTTCCCGAACTCGGCCGTGAAAAACAGCTGCGCCAATGGTACTTTGCCTCAAGGCACGGGAGAGTAGGACGCCGCCAGGTCTTCTCATCTCTCAAATCAAAAAAATAAACGCTTGCTTCTCTACATGCAAACGAGAAAGGCCGTCTCATACGAGACGGCCTTTCTGTATTCAGAACAAAAAAAGCTGCACGAAATACTCCATGCAGCCACAAAATACCGCACCCAGAAAACCCTATTTCGGCATGTTCATTCTCTCAAATGTGTGAAGACTGCTGACGCCAACCATCCCGAACATCAACTCCCACAACATCTCGTCAAGACCAGGAAGATTGGGCGACACGTTGAAGCCAATCAAAAACGGACGCACCAAGTATTGATAGGCAATCGAGGCCGCTAGAATCCAGCCAATCGCAGGGCGCCAACCCGATACAAACAAACTACTAGATCCAGCCTCAGCACGATTCACAGATTGCTGTTGTGTGATCTCTTCAAGCTGACCACTCAGCTGAAGTTCCATCAGCTTCAGCTTCGCCTCATCGGCGGTCCTCTATTCTTTGGATTTTATTGAGATACCAAAGTAAAGGAAGACCTAGGGACCCACATAACAAGAGAAAGATTCATGTAGACGTGCTCGTATGCACCCCACGCCTCCTGTGGAGGGGGGAGCGGCACCTGCAAATAAATTCCGACAGCCCCCAATATTGTAATAAGTATTTTGGTCAATCCAGAAGCGGCATCCTCCAGCTCTTTTGGGGTAGCTTTTTGGCTCTAAAGTCATGTGAAATGCATATACAATACGGCATCAGCAAAAAATGAATAAATATGTATGTCTGTCATGGATAAACATAAGCAAAAAGTGGAGTCGATGTATTTTTGTAATTACTTTATTAATTATGGTGCATAATCTATGTTATTATTTTTATTGGTTGTATATGACTTCTTTTAGAAGAGCTCGCGCTACCTTCTTTTATCCCCGATAGGTGTATTGGGGAAATGCTATTAAGGATCTTTATGAAGTAGGGTGTCTCCACAAAGATCCTTGTAATTCTAGCGACGTGTTTGACTTGAGAGTTGGCGGCTCTGTGCAGCAATCAGTGCATTCAGGGATGCTACGCTTGCCCCGGGTTCCGAAAGCTTGGCTGCGTATTCAGACCGGAACGTGATGGCCATGGAAACACCTTCGATGCTGAGATCAACTACTTTCCATTCTGATCCGCGCAGACGAAGGCGCCACAGAACGACCATGGGCTTTGCAGCCTCTCTTTCGATCTGGCTTTCAACAAAAGCCCCGCCGTCCCCATCGGCCGTAGCCGTGGTAACAACCAGTTTCTGGCCATTGTATTCGTTGAAGCGTTGCGCCCACGTATAGATGTTTAGTTCCCTGAATTGCTCGATGAAGCGTTTTTGTTCTTCTTCAGGGGCTGTGCGCCAGAAACGTCCCAGAACGAAACGGGATACTGCCGGCATATCAAACCATGTGTCGAATAATTTCCGGAACCGTTCTATTTTTTCGTCATAGGAGACGTCAGCCCCTATAACTTCGCTGATTCCGGTGTCGGCAATTTTCTGTACGACTTTCTTAGCGCCTTCGAGGTCCGGGGCAGCCTGAGCCTGTGAGAATAGGAGGCCGATCGCAAGGAAAAGGCCAAAGACGGAGATAGTAAAGGGTATTCTTGGTGTCATGTGTTCTGTGTTGCTCTGTGAGTTCTACGTATCAATTTTACTTGGGTGCGGGGGTGTTCTGCTCTGGTGTATCATTGAAGTCAAATGCCTCCCCGTCCACTTCATGACCAAGCGTCTGGTTCTTGATTTCTGCTGCACGTCTTTGGCGATACAGTGTCCTGTAGGACACGTACGTATCCAGAGACGTCTTTTCCACATCATCCAAGACGTCGATCAGTCCAGCGCGCGTGTCGATCAGCTGCAAGCCGGTTCTGACGTAGTTGGCTTCTTCCACGTTTTTGGCTGTCGTATAGAGCCGGAAGGGATCCAAGATCCAGTCAACAACAAGGCCAACCGTATCACGTGGATTGGAAGGGCCAAGAATGGGCAGAACCAGATAAGGACCTTCTTCCACACCCGCAACGGCCAAGGTTTGGCCAAAATCCTCATTATGATAGGTGAAGCCCATTTCGCCGGCGACATCGTGCAGGCCTGCCAGACCCCATGTGGAGTTGATCAGCAGGCGCATAAACGTTACCCATGCGTTGTCAAACTCTCCCTGCATCAGATCATTGGCCAGAATCACCGGGCTTTTCAGGTTGCGCAGTCCGTTGCCGATTCTTTCCTGTACCGGGTCGGGTATAACTTCGCGGTAGGTCCAGGCAACAGGCCGTATCACGACGGTATCAACGGCCTTGTTGAAACCGTGTACAGCCCTGTTGACAGGCTCAATCGGATCGTTGGCATCTTCATCGGAATGCGTTGCGCAGGCCGACATGAAAGCAACGGAGGCAATGGCGAGAAATATCCTCATGCGTGGGAAAAGCTCAGTTCTCATCAATGCATCCCCGGTTTATTCTCTCTGTGCAACATTGCCGAATCTAGGCCTTTAACTCTACTTGTTTGTTGGATGCGAGGCCGTAGGCTGGCTATACCCCGACACGGTATAATAGAAGTCCGTCGTTATGTGCCCGTGAACAGCCTCGCAATGGCACTCTATACTTGCACAGCGGTACCACATGGCCCCCGAAAAAGCCAGCCACATTGGGTCAGTTGTACAGATATGGAATACAGCGTGCCGGTGCGGACACACGCAACTGTAATCCCTTGTAGACAAATACGAGAGGCTGGACACATACATATATAAATATATCCTTATGTCCTGTTTTGTTTCTGCGGGATGACCGGAAGATGGAGCATGTTCTGGCTGGATTAAGGGCTGCGGGAGAGGAAACCCGGCTTCGTCTGTTGGTGCTCTGTACTTATGGTGAACGAACAGTCTCCGATCTCTGCCGGATTCTTGGTCAAAGTCAGCCCCGTATTTCCCGTCATTTGAAAATATTATGTGACAGCGGTCTTCTGGAACGCTTTCGCGAGGGGAGCCGTGTTTTCTGTCGTTTGGCTCCAGATGGGGTTGGTGCGCAGTTGGCCGCACAGATTATTGCTTTACTGCCTTCCTCGGATAGCGTCCTGATGGCTGACCGTGTGCGCTTGGATCAACTGCGTGATGAACGGCGGCGTATTGCAGAAGCGTACTTCAGTGCCAATGCTAGGGAATGGAATGCAATTCGTGCCCTGCATGTTGATGAAGCCGAGATCGAGCGTACTTTGCTTGAGATAGCTCTGCAGAAGCCCTTTGCCGACATGATTGATGTGGGAACCGGAACTGGCCGTATTCTGGGCTTACTGGGTCGCCATGCCCGGAGAGCTGTTGGTCTTGACCTTAGTCGGGAAATGCTGGCCTTGGCGCGCAGTGCTCTGGAGGCGGATGAGGCCTTGCGCCACTGTACGGTACGTCTGGGTGATATGTATGCCCTTCCATTTCCTGATGATGCGGCTGATCTGGTCACTGTTCATCAGGTTCTCCATTACGCAGACTCTCCATCTGCTGTTATTGCCGAATCCGCGCGTGTTCTGCGTCCGGGGGGGCGTCTGGTGCTTGTTGATTTTGCCCCCCATGATCATGAGAAGTTGTGTTGTGATCATAACCACCTAAGATTGGGCTTCGCGGATCATGAGATCCACGCTTGGCTTATCGCTGCAGGGTTGGAGCCAGTACGGTCTGTGTCTCTTTCCGGGACGGAAAGAGAACCCGGAATGTTAACGGTTATGATCTGGTTGGCAGAACGACTAGGTGCCGAGGCTTGTTCTTTGTCTGAGTAATACAGGGTGGGGTATAGTGGGAATGCATACGGCAACAGATCCGAATACGGCTTCCGTACAGCGTGCGCTTCAGGTCAGTTTTGAGTTTTTTCCGCCAAAAACGGAAAAAATGCAGGAGAGCCTTTGGGCTTGCGTCAAGCGACTGGCTCCTTTGGCGCCATTGTTTGTTTCGGTAACCTATGGGGCTGGGGGATCAACCCGTGAACGCACACACGATACCGTAATCCGCCTTCAGAAAGAGTGGGGTGTTCCGGCTGCGGCACACTTGACCTGCGTGCAGGCCACCCGGGACGACATTGATGCTGTTGCCCGTGATTACCGCGATGCCGGTATCCGGCATATTGTTGCCCTGCGTGGGGATCCCCCGGAGGGATCTGTGGAGTATGTGCCTCATCCGGGCGGGTATCCTTTTGCTGTTGATCTGGTCGCTGGGTTGCGACGGATTGCGGACTTTGAAATTTCCGTTGCGGCCTATCCCGAAGTCCATCCGGCGGCACGTTCAGCTCGTGATGATCTGGAGAATTTGCGCCGCAAGATTGATGCCGGTGCAACCCGGGCCATTACCCAGTACTTCTTCGATGCTGATACGTACCGGCGTTTTGTTGACCGGGCTAGGTCAGCCGGTATTTCTGTCCCTATTGTTCCAGGCATTCTCCCGGTTACCAATTTCTCCCAAGTGGTGAAGTTTTCCCGTGCCTGTGGCACATCCATTCCGGCCTGGCTGCGGGATCGGTTCGAGGGACTGGATGAAGACCCCCGCACGCGGGAGCTGGTTGCCGCAACAACAGCGATCGAACTGTGCGAGGAATTGCAGCGTGACGGTGTTCGTCATTTCCATTTCTACACCCTGAACCGGGCCGATCTTGTTTTTGCGATTTGCCACACTTTGGGTGTCCGGCCCCCTGCTTTTTCTTCCCCCTGATCCTGTTTGCCGGAGCATGATGTGCCAATGAGTACTTTCCTGAATGCCCTTGAAGAGCGCGTTCTACTGTGTGACGGGGCAATGGGTAGCTTGGTTCAAGCTATGCCCTTGACTGTAGAAGATGACTACGATGGCCGGGAGAATTGTACCGAGGTTCTGAACCTGACGCGTCCCGACGTGGTGCGCTCAATCCACGAACGGTACTTTGCTGCCGGTGCGGACATGGTGCAGTCCAATACCTTTGGTGCCAGTCCTGTAACCTTGGCAGAGTTTGATCTTCAGGACCGGGCAGAAGAAATAAACAGAAGGGCGGTTGAGATAGCTCGTGAGGCTGCGGAACAGTTTGCCGGTGACGGGCGCGACCGCTTTGTCCTTGGGGGTATTGGGCCTGGTACAAAGCTTCCAAGCCTTGGGCATATTGATTACGACAGTCTGGAAACAGCCTATACCGTGCAGGCCCGTGGCTTGATTGCCGGTGGCTGTGATGCGGTGTTGATTGAAACATGTCAGGACCCCCTTCAGTTCAAGGCCGCCGTAAATGGGGTCAAGGCAGCGCGGGAGGATGCGGGGCGCTACATACCAATTTTGCTGCAGGTGACCGTTGAAACTACGGGTACCCTTCTTGTCGGAACCGATATTGGTGCGGCTGCAACGGTGGCTCATGCCTTGGAGGTTGACTGTCTGGGCCTGAACTGTGCGACGGGGCCTGCGGAAATGGCAGAGCATGTGCGCTGGCTGTCAGAGAATTGGCCGGGATGCATATCGTTGCAGCCCAATGCCGGCCTTCCCGAGTTGAGGGACGGGAAGACGTTCTATCCCCTGACACCGCCGGAACTAGCCAGCTGGCATGAACGTTTCATCAGGGAAGACGGTGTCAATATTGTTGGGTCCTGTTGTGGATCAACGCCAGCGCATACCATGGCCGTTGATACCATGTTGCGGCGTATGGGCGATGCGTCGCTGCGTCCTGCTCCTGTCCGTCGGCAGTTCCATTGGGTGCCGGCTGTTGCCTCGCTTTACAGCCGGGTTGATCTGCGTCAGGAAAATGCATTCCTGTCGATCGGAGAGCGCTGCAACGCCAATGGATCCAAGAAGTTCCGCCAGCTCCAGGAGGTAGAGGACTGGGACGGTGCAGTGGCCATGGGCCGTGAACAGGTGCGGGAGGGATCCAATACCTTGGATGTCTGCACAGCGTTTGTCGGGCGCAATGAAACAGCAGACATGTTGGCGGTTGTCAGCCGGATGCGAGGGACTGTCAACGCGCCCTTGGTGATTGATTCCACGGAAACCCCGGTGATTGAAGCGGCGTTGAAGTTGTATGGCGGCAAGGCCGTTATCAATTCCATCAACTTCGAGGATGGAGAGGGGCATGCAGCAGACCGGGTGCGGCTGGCCCGCCGGTTTGGTGCCTCGGTGATTGCCCTGACCATTGATGAGGACGGCATGGCAAAAGATTGTGCCGGCAAGGTCAGGATTGCCAGACGCTTGTATGACTTTGCCTGTACGCACCACGGGTTGCCAGCCTCTGATCTGATGTTTGATCCCCTGACATTTACCATTTGTACCGGAAATGATGATGACCGGCGCCTGGGGATGGAGACCCTGGATGCCATAGAGGAAATTGCCCGTGTCCTGCCGGAATGCCAGATTATTCTCGGGCTTTCCAACATCTCTTTTGGCCTGAAGCCATTGGCTCGGCAGGTCCTGAATTCGGTTTTCCTGCACCATGCGGTCAAGCGTGGCATGACCGGGGCCATTGTGCACGTGTCCAAGATCATGCCGTTGCACAAACTGGCTCCGGAAGAGGTCAAGTGCGCGGAAGACTTGATCTTTGACCGCCGTGCCCCGGGCTATGATCCCCTGCATGCTTTTATTGCCCTGTTCCGTGACCGGGAGGGTGTGTCCGGCCCAAAGATGGTTGTGGCCACAACCGTGGAGGAACGGCTGCGCCAGCGTATTATCGACGGGGATCGTCAGGGGTTGGAGGTGGATCTGGAAGAGGCGATGAAGGCTCATCCGCCCTTGGACATCATCAATATCTATCTTCTCGATGGCATGAAGGAGGTCGGCGAATTGTTCGGGGCTGGTCAAATGCAGTTGCCGTTTGTCTTGCAATCTGCCGAGACCATGAAAGCTGCGGTATCATGGCTGGAGCCCTTTATGGAAAAGACGGATGGCCAGGCTAGGGGAACACTGGTGCTGGCTACCGTGAAGGGTGACGTGCACGATATCGGCAAGAATCTGGTTGATATCATCCTGACCAACAATGGATACCGGGTCATCAACCTTGGCATCAAGCAGCCGGTTTCGGCCATTATTGAGGCTGCCCGCGCGCATCATGCGGATGCCATCGGCATGTCTGGCCTGCTGGTCAAATCAACAGTGATCATGAAAGAAAATCTGGAAGAAATGGCCCGGCAGGGACTGTCCATCCCGGTTATGCTGGGTGGGGCAGCCTTGACACGGGCGTTTGTGGAAACAGACTGTTCCGACGCTTATGCCGCCAACGGGAATAATGGGCTGGTAGCCTATGCGCGGGATGCTTTTGATGGCCTGGATCTGATGGCCAAGGTGGTGGAGGGGCGCTTTGCAGAGCATGTGGAGGCTGCTAGGGCCAAGCGGGCAGGGCGGCCTTCGCGATCTATTCACCCGGCTGCAGAGACAGAAAAAGTCGCTGTGCATACAATGGCGGAACGGCCGGTTGACTGGAACGAAGTCTCCCTGCGTCGGCAGGAACTGGCTGCAATGTCTACCTTGCCAGTACCGCCTTTCTGGGGGGCGGCGCTGGTGGAGCAGGTGCCGATCAAGGCTCTTGTACCCTATTTGAATGAAGTGATGTTGTATCAGTTTCAGTGGGGATTCCGTAAACAGGGGCGGGACCGCGCGGAATGGCGGGCATGGACTAGAGACGAGGTGCGTCCCATCCTGCAAAGGATGCTTGATATCTGTAATGCCGAGACTATCTTGCACCCCAAGGCAGCCTACGGGTACTGGAAGGCAGGTAGTGAAGGGGACACTGTTATCTTGTTCCACGAAGATGGCCTGCGCGAGGCAGCTCGGTTTACATTTCCGCGCCAGCGTTTCAAGGGGGGGCTGTGTCTGGCTGATTTTGTTCGGGAGCTTGATGCAGGCGGCCCTTGCGATGTCGTCGCTCTACAGGTTGTTACGATGGGCAGCCATGTATCTGATGTGGCGCGACACTGGTTTTCGGAAAACCGATATCAAGATTATTTGTACCTGCATGGCCTTTCGGTGGAAATGGCGGAAGCCATGGCCGAGTACGTACACAAGCGGATAAGGGCGGAGTTGGGATTTGCTGCCGAGGATGCCCGCGATATTGCCGACTTGCTCAAGCAAGGGTACCGGGGTGCCCGCTATTCCTTTGGGTATCCGGCCTGTCCCAATATGGCCGATCAGGAGAAGCTGCTGGATTTGCTGGGTGCAGGCCGCCTGGGTCTGGAGATGAGTGAAGGGGATCAGCTGCACCCTGAGCAATCCACCAGCGCCATTGTCCTGCATCATCCCCAAGCCAAGTACTTCAAGGTCTAGTAAGGATGATCCCGATGGTGTTTTAGGGCTGTTTCAATGAGCAGGAACACCTATAGTGACCGGCATGAATAGCGATCCTTTTGACCTTGCTGATGACAGCAACACTCCCTTCTCCCCTGCTGATGCAGATCGGGGCCCGGTTGCAACACCTTGGCTTGACGGCCTTAACCCCGAGCAGCTGCGGGCGGTTACGACAACCGATGGCCCGCTGCTGGTCCTGTCCGGGGCTGGTACAGGCAAGACCCGGGTGTTGACAGCCCGTCTGACCCACATTGCGGGTACGCATCTGGCCCGCCCGTGGCAGATTATGGCTGTCACCTTTACCAACCGTGCTGCCCGCGAAATGCGGGAAAGAGTGTCGGCCCTGCTGGGGCCGACAGCGGATCAGGTCTGGCTGGGGACTTTCCACGCCCTGTGTGTGAAGATTCTCCGTCGGCATGGGGAGCAGATCGGTCTGCGCAGTGGCTTTTCCATACTGGACACCGATGATCAGCAGAGGGTTCTGAAAGCCTTGATGCTGGAGGCCGGTCTTGATCTCAAGAAGTGGCCGGTTCCCATGGTGATGGCCATTCTTCAGCGTTGGAAAGATCGCGGCTGGACGCCCCATGATGTCCCTGCTCTTGAGATTGGCAGTCTGGCGGGTGGGGCAGGGAAGGATTTATACCGGTCCTATCAAGCGCGCCTGATGGAGCTCAATGCCTGTGATTTCGGCGATCTTTTGCTGCATGTGTTGTCGCTGTTCCGATCTTGTCCGGATATCGTGCAGGGCTATCAGCAGCAGTTCCGCTATATTCTGGTTGATGAATATCAGGATACCAACGTGGCCCAGTACCTGTGGCTGCGTCTTCTGGCGCAGGGGCACGGTAATATTTGCTGCGTTGGTGATGATGATCAGTCGATCTACTCGTGGCGCGGGGCCGAAGTCGGCAATATCCTGAGATTTGAACAGGATTTTCCCGGTGCAATGGTTGTGCGCCTAGAACGTAATTATCGTTCCACCCCGGTTATTCTGGGGGCGGCTTCTGCCTTGATTCGCCATAACAGCAGTCGCCTAGGCAAGGATTTATACGCGGCAGGTAGCACCGAACGTGGTGAGAAGATTGTGGTGTCTGCCGTGTGGGATGGCTCCGCGGAGGCGCGGACTGTCGTCAGTCAGGTAGAGGATCTGCGCCGGCACGGTGAGTCCTTGTCCAGTATGGCTATACTGGTGCGGGCCGGGTTCCAGACCCGTGAATTTGAAGAACGTCTGATCACGACAGGAACCCCCTACCGGATGGTCGGGGGGCTGCGGTTCTACGAGCGTCTGGAAATCCGGGATATTTTGGCCTACCTGCGTTTGATCTGCCAGCCACAGGATGACTTGGCGTTTGAACGGATTATCAATACGCCCAAGCGTGGTTTGGGGGATGGGGCTCTTCAGGTGATCCACCGTGTAGCCCGTGCCGGAAGCCTGTCTCTTCTGGATGCAGCCCGTTCCGTTATTGGAACCGATGAAATGAAGACCCGTCCCCGGGCGGTTCTGGCTGATTTTATCGCCCGTCTTGATGAATGGGCGACCTTGCGGCTTTCCTTGCCTCCATCCGAGCTCGCGTCCATGGTTCTGGACGGGTCCGGGTATATGGAGATGTGGAAACGCGACAAGACCCCCGAGGCACCGGGGCGTGTGGAGAACCTGCAGGAGTTTGTCCGTGGGCTGGAGGATTATGAAGCTCTGGAGGAATTTCTGGAGCATGTAGCCTTGGTTATGGAAAATGACAGCAAGGCCGGCACGGGGGAGAGCGTGACGCTGATGACCCTGCATGCCGCCAAGGGCCTCGAGTTCGATACGGTTTTCCTGCCGGGGTGGGAGGAAGACGTGTTTCCCAATCGTCGGGCCTTGGATGACGGTGGTCAGCAATCCTTGGAAGAGGAGCGTCGGTTGGCTTATGTCGGGTTGACTAGAGCCCGTCGGCGGGTTTTCGTCAGTCATGCCTCGCAGCGCCGTATCTTTCGCGATTGGCAACAGTGTTTGCCATCGCGCTTTATCGGGGAATTGCCACAGGAGTGTGTTGAGGAGCGCTCTGACACCGGTGCGGCGTCCATGGGTTATTACCGGCAGTCGTTTTCTTCCCGGGCTGGTGCAGGTGTCTCATTGTCTTCGCGGGCGACGTCGGCAAAACCTGCTGGTGCTTGGTCCCTTGGGGATCGTGTTTTTCACCAGAAGTTTGGGCCGGGGACAATCCTCTCGGTCGATGGAGACAAGCTGGAGGTTGCGTTCGACAAAGCAGGCGTCAAGCGTGTTCTGGCCAGTTTTGTGAATGCGTCCTCGGCCGATGATGGGGGGGATGTTCCCTTCTGACAGGATCTTGCCAATGCCCGGTTCGGATATGTTTTTCCTGCGGGTTCGCTCGATTATGATACTCTGCCCTGTCTTTTTTCATTCTTTGTATTTTCCGGAGACGAGATCGTGATTCGCCACGTTGTCCTGTTCAGCGCCAAGGATCCAGCGTACCTGCCAGCCATCAAGGAAGGGCTGGAGATTTTGGCTGGTATTCCCGGGGCTCATAATTTCGAGGTTTGCTATAATACGAAACGCGATACGCTGTCCCGCGAGATGGATGTTGTTGTCTATTGCGAGTTTGATTCCCTTGAAGATTTGGATGCCTACAAGCAGCATCCCCTGTACGAGGAATCCATTCGCCGGGTTCGCCCCTTGCGGGACCAGCGCGTAGCAGCTGATTTTGAAAGCACATATGCAACGTGTCCTGCCTAGTTAGGGCAAGGTTGGCCATGACTTTCTTGTTCTGGTCTGCTAGAAGCGGTCGGATCATTCTTCATCTGGATTTCTAAAGTTCCCATGTCCATCAAGAAAGCTGAGGATACGTGGCGTATCCGTCTGGTTGTTCCCCACACAGCACTGGAACTGTATGAAGCTGCGCTTGAGCCATACTTTGATGCGGTTCTGTGTTTTGAAATAGAAGATGGTGGACCGGATCACGGGAAATGGGTTGTTGATGCCTATTCAGATGGCCCATACGACAAGCCGGCTGTTTCTGTGTCCTTGTCTTTGGCGGCTGAAGCGGCCGGGATTGAAGAGCCCGCAGTGACGGTTGAGCACGAGCCACCGCGCAACTGGCTGGCCGAGAACCTGTTGGCTTTTCCTCCGATTCAAGCGGGGCGCTTTTTTGTGCATGGCTCCCATTGGGCCGAGCCGCCACCAGAAGGAACGATTGCTCTGCAGGTTGATGCTTCTACGGCCTTTGGGTCCGGTGAGCACCAAAGTACATACGGTTGCTTGTTGGCTCTGGATCGGATGGCTGCTGCCGGGGAGGTTCTGAGCCAAGGGCAGGGACGGGCGCTGGATATGGGCTGTGGCTCCGGTATTCTTGGCTTGGCGCTGGCGCGCTGTTGGGGAATCCCGGTTGTTGCGACAGACATTGATGAGGAAAGTACTCGGGTAGCTCATCTTAATGCTGAGAAGAACGGGGTTTCCAACCTGATGACCGTTTTTCCGGGGGATGGCTTCACGAACGCCGGTGTACAGGACCCGGCGCCTTATAACGTGATCTGTGCCAACATTCTGGCGCGTCCTCTGTGTGAGATGGCCTCTGATATGGCCAAGGTTCTGGCCCCCGGCGGGCGCGTCATCTTGGCCGGGCTCCTGATCAACCAGGAAAATATGGTTCTGGAGGCCTATCGGGCATCTGGCCTGTGCCTGCGCGAACGCATCGAGCTGGATCCTTGGGTGACCCTTGTTCTTGAGGCACAGCCAAACATCCCGTCCTGAAGGAGGCGTGTTGCCATCCTTCGGGAGTGCTGACCAGCCTCAGGATTCTGGGTGCTGGCGACGTGCCTGCACTTTCCGCCTGTCAAGATATGTGCCGGCAATAATTTGCTCCACGTCTCCGCGGGACAGGCCAAGATCCATCAGCTCACGGTCACTCATGGACCTGAGGAGATCTGCCTCCCGCGTGCGGTCGCGCCAAGAGCGGAACTGCTCGATAAGGCTTCCGAAGACTGTGCTTGCGCTCATGCTAATGCTCCGAGACCGGGCAGGGGTTTCTGAAGACAACCGACATTCTGTATAACCGATACATCAAGGGGGATTCGGAAAAATCCGTCCCCGTACAGGTACCAAGCACCGCATCGACGACGCAAAGCGTTTGCCAATTGGGGCGCCTCCAAACTCAGGACACTGTAATTCTGACTCTTGCAGACCAATATACGCTTCTTTCGCGATGCAGTAATGCATCCTGTGCATGGTTCTGACAATAAAGCATAGCTCTCTATTCATGAAAGAGAATCATTTTTTCTGTGAAGCCATAGGAAAAGGCGTGCGATAGTATGCCAATACTGCCTGTTGGCAGACATAATTTCAGCTAACTGATTTCATAGAACGGGAGGATTCATGAACCGGGAACAGCAGGCCAGTCGTTTGGCCCGTTTGCGTGAGACTCTTTTGAATCAAGGGGTTGATGGGTTTCTGGTCCCGCGGCCTGATGAATATCAGGGGGAGTATGTTCCCCCTTCCAGCGAGCGTCTTGCCTGGTTGACTGGTTTCACGGGCTCTGCCGGGATTGCTGTTGTGCTGCCGGATCAGGCCGGTCTGTTTGTCGATGGCCGGTATACAATCCAGGCGCGGGAGGAAACCGATGGTGGTTTGTACCGCCATTGCCATCTGACTGATTTTCCACCGTCAAAGTGGCTGGAAAGTCATATTCGTCCGGGGCAGGTCATAGGGTTTGACCCATGGTTGCATACTGCGGGTTCTCTTGAGAAAATACGCTCCGTGCTGGAAAGGGTTGGGGCGCGTCTGGCTCCGCTGGTTCCAAACCCTGTCGATGTGGTTTGGGACGATCGTCCGGCTTTGCCCGAGGCACCGGCCGTCCCGCATCCGCTGAAATATGCCGGTGTTTCTGCCAGCGAAAAAATCTTGCAGATTGCTGGTCTTTTATCGGCATCCGGGGTTCATGCTGCCGTTCTGGGAGTGCCGGAAAGCGTGTGCTGGCTTTTGAACATCAGGGGGAGTGATGTTCCGTGTACGCCCCTTGTCCTGTGTTATGCGCTTGTTCACGCCAATGCCACGATGGATCTTTATATCGATCCGGTCAAGGTTACGGCGGAGGTGCGTGATCACCTTGCAGATATGGCCAGCCCGGTTTCTGTACGTTTGCACGACAGGGCTTTGTTCGTCGATGGATTACGTGGGCTGTCAGGGAAGAAGGTCCGTGTTGATCGGCAGACAGGTACCGTTGCCATCACGGATATCCTTTCTTCTTCCGGCGCTGTGGTGTGTGTGGGCGATGATCCCTGCGCCTTGCCGCGAGCCTGCAAGAACAGCATTGAGCTGCGTGGGGCTAGGGCTGCCCACCACCGTGATGCCATTGCCATGGTTCGTTTCTTGGGCTGGCTTGACCGAACCCTGCAAGCGGGAGAGGCGCCCGGCGAATACCAGGTTGCAGAGATGCTTCAGGGTTTCCGCCGCGATCTGGAGCATTTTCGGGGGCCAAGCTTCGAGACTATCTCTGCCGCCGGGCATCATGGCGCTATCTGCCATTACCGTGTTTCCCGGGAATCAGATGTCCCGGTGACATCCGGGCCGTTATATCTGGTTGATAGTGGCGGTCAGTTCCTAGATGGCACAACTGATGTGACCAGGACTGTTGTTAGTGGTGTTGTTGAGCCAGAGCATCTGCGGCGTTATACCCAGGTTCTGAAGGGCCATATTGCCTTGGCCACTGTGCGTTTCCCCGAAGGAACGACCGGGAGTCAGCTGGATGTGCTGGCGCGCCGCTTTTTATGGGATGATGGTCTGGATTATGACCATGGTACCGGGCATGGTGTTGGCAGTTATCTGTCTGTTCATGAGGGACCGCAGCGTATATCCAAGCTTCCTGCCTCTGTGCCCCTGTGTCCCGGCATGATCCTGTCCAATGAACCCGGCTATTACAAGGACGGGGCGTACGGGATCCGGATTGAGATGTTGCAGGTTGTTGTCGAGCTGTTTCCTCAGCCCCCTGATGCTATACGGACCATGCTGGGTTTTGAAACCCTGACCCTGGTCCCGTTGGATCATCGTCTGATTGACCATTCCTTGCTGACAGATGACGAGCGTGCATGGATCGACGCCTATCACCATCGCATTTTCAGGGATGTCAGCGCATTTCTGAAAGAAGAGGACAGGGTGTGGCTAGGGCAGATGACGCGGCCTCTCCGTGATTCATGCCAAGGATGATGGCCGCAGGGCTTTTACCAGTTGCGCAGCATGGAATCGATATCGTCTTGGGATACACCCTTGCCATCGGCTTGTGGTCCGTGGAGGAGGTGCTTGTCCGGGCGGTTGTCATTGGGGCGGTTGCGCACATTTTCTGCCTTGGCAAGCCCTTCTTCGATTTCCCACAGTTCGACTAGCCGTTTCAGTTCGGCTTCCACGTGCATCAGGGTGTTGACCGTTGCGGATATCCTTTGCCCGGTCAGATCTTGGAAGCTGCAGGCTGTCATGATCTGAATCGATTGTTCGCCCAGCTTTTGGTACAGGCCGGTATCAAGATCGCCAGCGGTATGTGCCTGATCGATGATGGCTTGTATGGCTTCTGTTGCGGTCAAAATGGTTTGGGTCGCTTGCTCGGTTGCATCAACAACCGACTTTAATTCCGATGTTGCCGCCAGAATTTGATCACTCTCTCCTGCGGCCGGGGTTAGTGCTGATACATGGTCACGGGTCATTTCGATCCGTTCGACCAGCTCCTGCAATCCATCGCGTACTAGGCTGAAGTTTCCGTCGTGGAGTGAGCGCGGGCGGTTTGCCTCAGGCTGTTCAGGAGTGACCGGTTTGATCAGAACACCATCTGCAGCCATGCGGTTGATTTCATCGCGTATGGCTTTGACCACAGCGCCCTGAATCTCCCGGGACATGGCAGTAACGGCTGCGGCAAGATTACCAAACTCGCGCCCTAGGACTGCTTCTGGCTCGTCTGACTGCTTGGTCATCAGAACTCCACCTGCATTGTCGTGCATGCACAAAGCGAGCTATGGACCAGAAGCTTGCACGCTGTGGTCCATGCCAAGGTCCTGATGATCGGGCAGGGGGTGCTGGGGGTCAAGGCAGGCAAAGTGACTAGGGTATGTGCCGAGGTTGTGCTCGGTCAGGGCCGGGAACGTGGGGCGTTTGATCAGGGTTCCTTTGTTTTCGGTGTGTTGAACCTTGGGCACTTCGTAAAAGTGTTGCCGGCAGGCTACAGATCACCACAAGGGGTGGATTGGCTGGCTATCGTCATTAACAGCCCGTATTTCTGTCGCGACACACAAGGGGTCGGCTTGGAGACACCAGAAACCTTCTTTTCGGGTATGTGCTACGTTTTGCTTCTGACAAGAAGACGTTCAAGGGCATTCAGAAAAGCCTGCCGGTCACGGGATGAATAAGGGCGTGGTCCCCCCGTGATTTCGCCACTGTCGCGCAGGTTGGTCATCAAGTCACGAACAGCCAAGGCCATGCCTGCCGAGGCTGCATCTAGGATACGCCCGGATGGAGACAGGGCTGTTGCACCTGCCTCTACACAACGGGCGGCCAGCGGGATGTCGTTTGTAATGCAGATATCGCCATTTCCAATCTCGGCGGCAATCCAGTGATCTGCGGCATCTGGCTCTACCGGCACAACAACCTGCCGGATGTGTGTTCCCTCCAGCGAGCGGATCCACTGGTTCCCGACCAGCACCACGGCAATACCATGACGGCGTGCTGCCCGGACAGCATCTTCCTTGACCGGGCAGGCATCCGAATCAATGTAAAGCACAACGTCCTTATGCAAAGGCATCTTCCCAGCTGCCGCGTGTGGCCGCCTTGGAATACTCGGTTGCCCGGTTCTCGAAGAAGTTGGTGTGCTCGACCCCGTTCAGGATTGCATCCAGCCAAGGCAGCGGGTTGCGGGCAATATGGTAAGCGGGTTCCAGACCAAGCTGGGTCAGGCGTAGATCCGCGATGTAGCGGATATAGTCCTTGATGTCGTGTGCTGTCAGGCCTTCTACCGGACCGGCTTCAAAGGCCAGATCGATGAATGCATCTTCCAGCCCTACAATGGTCTGGCACGCTTGTCTCAGATCTTGTGCCAAGGCCGCTTGGTCAATATCCGGGTTTTCCCCTAGGAATGTCTTGTAAAGGCGGATGATAGAATTGCAGTGCAGGGTTTCATCACGCACAGACCAAGTCACAATCTGCCCCATACCCTTCATTTTGTTGAAGCGCGGGAAGTTGAGCAGGATGGCAAAGCTGGCAAAGAGTTGGAGTCCCTCGGTAAAGGCGCCAAAGACGGCCAGTGTTCGGGCAATATCGGCGGGTGTTTCAACGCCCCACAGCTGCATATAGTCGTACTTGTCCTTCATTTCCTTGTAGTGGAGGAAGGCAGCATATTCTGTTTCGGGCATCCCGATGGTGTCCAGAAGATGGGCATACGCAGCAATATGAATGGTTTCCATGTTGGAAAAGGCCGCGAGCATCATCTGTACTTCGGTTGGTTGAAACACGCGCGTGTAGTTGCGCATGTAGCAGTTGTTCACCTCGATATCAGACTGAGTGAAGAAGCGGAAAATCTGGGTCAGGAGATGCTGCTCAGCTTCACTCAGCTTATGGCGCCAGTCCTTGACGTCTTCGGCCAAGGGCACTTCTTCCGGTAGCCAGTGGAGCTGTTGTTGGATCAGCCAAGCATCGTAGCACCAAGGATAGCGAAATGGCTTGTAGACGTGGTTCGTAGGGGTCAACAGTGACATGGCAATAATACGTCCGGATAGAGTGCAGAGCGAGAAGCGGGGCCTGGTAAGCGGTTTACTGGCAGGCTAGGCATTCTTCGTAGTTGGTTGGGATACTGCCTGCATTGTCCTGTTCAACAGGGAGTGTGTTGCTGGCAACTCGGTCACGGGCCGATACTACCTCTGCCCTTTGCAAGGACTTGGAGCGACAATAGTACAGGCTTTTGACGCCTTTCTTCCACGCCAGCATGTGGATCTGGTGCAGGTCCCGCTTATGTACATCTGCGGGCAGGAAAATGTTCAGAGACTGGGCTTGGTCAACCAGTGGTGCTCTGTCCGCGGCATGTTCGATGATCCAGCGCTGGTCCAGCTCAAAGGCTGTCTTGAAAACATCTTTTTCGTCCTGGGTTAGGAAATCCAAGTGCTGCACGGAACCTTCATTGACTGTAATCGAGGTCCAAGTTTCCTCGTCGTTGCGCCCTTTGTCAGCTAATACTTTTTCCAAGGCGCGATTGCGTACCAAGAAACTGCCGGAAAGCGTTTTGTGGGTAAAGGCGTTTGCGGCAATGGGTTCAATGCCTGGGCTGGTTCCGCCGCAAATAATCGAAATGGATGCGGTTGGCGCAATTGCTGTTTTATTGGAGAAGCGCTCCATAATTCCATAATCAGCAGCATCTGGGCATGGACCCCGCTCGGCAGCCAGGGCACGGGATGCAGCGTCAGCCTGTGTCTTGATGTGCCGGAAAATCGTTCGGTTCCAGACCTTTGCCATGACAGACTCGAACGGAATCATGTTGTTCTGAAGAAACGAATGGTACCCCATGACTCCTAGGCCAACAGAGCGCTCGCGCATGGCAGAGTACTTTGCCTTGGCCATGCTGTCCGGTGCCCGATCGATGAAGTCTTGCAGTACGTTATCAAGAAAACGCATCACGTCTTCGATAAAGCGGGGCTCGTCTTTCCATTCCATATAGGTTTCAAGATTCAGGGACGACAGGCAGCACACCGCCGTGCGGTCATGCCCAAGATGATCCCGCCCCGTCGGCAAGGTAATTTCGGCACACAGGTTAGACGTGCGTACGCTCAGTCCGGCCCTTTTCTGGTGTTCGGGAAGGGCACGGTTCACTGTATCAGAGTAGATAATGTATGGTTCCCCGGTTTCAACTCGGGCCAGCAGGATGCGGATCCACAGGGCGCGAGCCTTGACCTGTCGCATGACCTGGCCATCCCGCGGGCTGATCAGGGCCCAGTCGCCATCTTTTTCCACAGCGTCCATAAATGCGTCAGACAGCAAAATGCCATGATGCAGGTTCAGGGCTTTGCGGTTGGGATCCCCCCCGGTCGGACGGCGCAGCTCGATAAACTCCTCGATCTCCGGATGCCAGACCGGGAGATATACCGCAGCGGAACCGCGCCGCAATGACCCTTGGGAAATAGCTAAGGTCAGGCTGTCCATAACCCGGATAAAGGGGACAACGCCCGACGTCTTTCCAACCGTTCCAACCTTTTCACCGATAGAACGCAGGTTCCCCCAATAGCTGCCGATACCCCCCCCACGGGCAGCCAGCCATACATTTTCAGTCCATAGATCAACGATACCAGCAAGGGAATCATCCGCTTCGTTCAGGAAGCAGGATATGGGAAGTCCGCGGCTTGATCCGCCGTTCGATAGAACTGGCGTTGCCGGCATGAACCATAGCTTGGAAATATAGTCATACAGACGGCACGCATGCTCATCGTCGTCAGCATAGGCACTGGCAACCCGGGCAAAAAGATCTTGGTAGCTTTCGTCGGGGAGAAGGTAACGATCTGTAAGAACTGCTTTTCCAAAATTGGTCAGCAGTTCATCGTGTGCGGTATTGATCCGGATCTGAGGGGGGGTGGCAAGCTGTACGGCATTAAGCACGACGATATCTCCCGGGGGGGTCTTTGCAGGACATGGTCAAGGCACTGAGCAGTGCGGTGATGGCAGAGTTGTACCTTTTTCAGGCACGCGGCGGCTCTTTTCAGCTCCTTTCCATGGGGTCCAGATACATTCAAGCAGTGCGACGTCAACCGGGTGAGAACAGCCCGCTGCGGACACCGCGACCCCCGTCTTTACGGCAGGCCCTGTTTGGCCGCGTGATTGTCGTCACGTCTATATATAGTAAATGTATTTTGATTTGCGTCAATATCTTGCGTTTTTTGGCAAATCGTGGCAGGGGGGCTTGCGCCGTAGGGGGTACACCATATCGACCTTTTTTGCCTGGGGCAATCTGCAAGAAAAAGGCATGCCTGTGTCCTGTGCGTACCTTGCTGACAGGGACGCAGAATTCTTTGCTGTAGAATACTCTTCTTGCGATAGTTCTTGTGCCTGATCTCATGCGTGCATTCGGTCTTTTCTCACTTCCTTTCTTTATTTTTTCGATGGTTCAGGGGCTGTGGTACGGTTGGGTTGGTAGAGCCTACGAATGGTGTTACCTGTTAAAATTTACAGGTTGCACGACGTTATTTTTGTTGGCTTTCATGCTGATGAATATAGCTAAGTGAATGTAATATATCTATATTTTACCAAGTGCGCGCATATTGCCTATACTTTGGCTGTATAATGCTTGCAACCATAGGCTTTCTTTTTCTTTGCCATCATACCGATAACTCTGTATCACGGTGCATGAAGGGAAAACCGGTGCGGGCGAGGACACCGGTCCCGAACGTAACAGTGTGGGGTAATAAAGAGATGTATGAAGACGTCCTGACGCTGACGAAAGACCATGCTTCCGAAGTTCCGGATCACCATCAAAGAAACGTCCGGGTCGATGAGAGTCCCGTTCCAGTTGTGCTTGAAGAGCAGATAGGGCATTTGCTTCGTAAAGCCAATCAGCGGGCTACGGCCATTTTCCAGTCCCAGCTGGGAAGCGCGGAGTTCACGTTGCCGCAGTTCTCTGCTTTGGTTAAGTTGCTGGAAAAGGGGACTGTTTCCCAGAACTCCCTTGGTCGCCTGATCGGCATGGATGCTGCAACCATGCAGGGTGTAGTGAGGCGATTGAGTGAAAGGGGCATGATAGAGCGTTGCGCTGACGAGCGGGACCGCAGGCGTGTCAAGTTAACGGCTACGTCTGATGGGCGTCGGATGGTTTCTTCTGCTGTGCAGGCTGTTGCTAGGGCTGCCGAACAGACGCTAGCCCCGCTGACGCCGCGGGAACAGCAGACTTTCCTGCGTCTTCTGCGTCGACTGACCTGATCTTTTTTCTTTATTATGTGTTTTTATGCAGCCGGGCATGTCGTGTCCGGCTGCAGTGTTTCCGGGCTCTGGAATGCGCTGCTTCAGCACAGTGCGTCAATATCTACGGGTGTCAGGAATCCTGGAATGATTGTGACTGGAACGGGTAGAGATGTTGCTGTAACAGCCTGTATCAGAGGAGCCATTCCCTCCCCATGTGGCCTAGATGCCGTGACCATAATGGTAATGTCCCGGTATTCGTCCAAGACAGACAGAACCTCTTGCAGGGTATCGCCTTCCCGCAGGATCAGTTGGGAAAAGACTCCGCTGATCCGGTGTATCTCAGCGGCAGCTCTTTGCAGGCGTTCTTCGGCCTGTTGTACGGAATCATAACGTATTCTGGAGCCAACAAAGATCCAGTCCGTTTGTTCAGAGGAGGGGGCAACGCTCAGCAGTGTTATGCGGGCTGCTTCATTGTAGGCCCTCCAGGCGACATAGCGTATGACGGCCTGGATTTCTGGTGTTTCGTCAATCAGTACCAAAAACCCACGCAGACCATTTTCGCCTCTTATGGTGCATGCTGGTAAGGCTGAGGTAGGGTTAGAAGCAAGGGGAGGGGGTCTTTTTATCCCCATCAGGCGCTTCATTAATGCCAGAAACGAAGCCATGGGTTTGTCCTCTTGGAAGGAGGCCCAACGATCACGGTTCTCTATCGCAGGGACATGCCTGTTGCTCTCATGATGTCCTGTGACCGTCAGATTGCAATCTGTTGGCCCTTAATTATGCTGAAACAGGGCCATGCAGCCAAGTGGCCCTGTTCCGGAATTGGTGTTATGGGCCACTGCGTCGGGTCTTGCCGCCTCTTTGCGCCCAGTTCAGGATTCCTCCTTCCATACGGAACAGGTCCTGTGAGAATCCTGCTGCAGCCAGAATGCCAGAAGCGACGCCGCATCGCTGTCCGCTGCGGCAGTGGAGAACCAGTTTTTTACCCGTTGTATCCGGAATGTCTGAGGGGTCAAAGCGGCTGAGGGGTATTAAAATAGAGCCCGGGATGTGTTCTGCGTGATATTCGTGCTCTTCCCGCACATCGATCAGGATGGCCTCCCCGCGTTCCAGCCATATCATGATGGTTTCCGGGGTTTCAATCTGGATACGGGGTTGGTGGTTGTCTTCTGTGTGTGAAGCGTGCATGGCGGATTTCCACAAGACATGAAACGGATCTATATTCATACTCCCCTGATGCTGTAAGTGCATCTCTATGTTCAGATTATGCGGGGAGTGGGGTTTTGGGTCGTGTGCCCTGTCATGAGCTGGATTGTCGTGGTATGTCCTGTCCGCTGCCTGTCTTGAGGACTCTTCGTGCGGTTGCAGACCTTCATCCCGGTGAGAGCTTGAGAGTTATTTGTGATGACCGCATTAATGAAAGCGACTTTCGTGCACTGTGTCAGAAAGCTGGCGTGACACTGGCATCAAGCGAAAAAGGTCCGGGACAGCGGATCATGCTGATCAGCCGTCCCGATTCTGCCAACGGAGGAATAACCGGCTGCTGCTAGTCAACCATCGCCTTGTATGCATGCCATGATGCATGTGCAATCAGAGGCAAAGTCACAATCAGGCCAATAAAGAACGTTCCGATTCCGACGCCTGTAATCAGGACAATGGCTGCAGCCCAGCCAAACATGGCGTGTTTGTTGCCGTATACGGCGCGGACGCTGGTAATCATGGCGGCATAGGCGGATATGTTGCGGTCAATCACCATAGGCAGGCTGATTGCCGATATGGCAAAAACACCGGCGGCGATAAAACCGCCAATCAGGGTGCCCAGTGCCAGAAAGGGGGGAGCTTGCGGCGATGCCAGCAGTGAGCCGATGAAGTTGCTCATATTTGGTGGTGCACTGCTGAAGAAGATTGCAAACAGCACAAGTGACACAACAAACCACAGCATCATGGCAACCATCAAGGTCATGCCAATCATGCCAAGTTGCATGGAATTGCGTTTGTAGACCTTGAGAGTATCCGAAAACGTTACAGGCTGGTTTTCAGCGTGCAGGCGGCTGACTTCATAAAGACCAACGGCGGCAAATGGGGCAATTAGCATGAAGCCGGCAACTAGGGGGACCAGAAGGGACTCCATGCCAACGGCAAAAAGACCGGAGGCCATCAGCCAGGCAATAACGGAAAAAACAGCCCCGTAGCCCAAGCTGATCGCGGGAGCTGTCATTAGATCATCCCACCCCCGGGCCAGCCAGCGGGTTGTCTGGTCAACGCTGACGCTGCGTATCCCCGGCCACGAGGTGCTTCCATACCATAGGCTGGCGGCGGCTTCGGGGGAGACGGCTTGTTCTGGATGCGCATTGCGATGGTACTCTTCGGACGTCTCTGTTGACATGACCAGTCTCCGCGTCTTGGATCCACATGCCATGTACTATACGGGGAAGGAGGTTTATCCGGAAGTCTGTTTGATAATACGTTCTGTATCTATGACAGTAAATGATGGTCGTATATGTGTTATGACGAATGATTGTATAGATGCATCGACAATAATACATCTTCCAGATTGCTTATGAAGTGTATAAAGTCCCTTCCGATCATTTCAGGAGATGATCATTTTGTGTTGATTCAAGGGGATCGGTAAGGGGGAAGTATGACCGATATAACAGGGGTTGCTGTTGATATAACGCAGAAGCATTCTTCACGCTTGTTCTGGCGAAATGTTCTTCTTGGGGTATTTCTTACGGTTCTGGCGCTGGGCTTCTATGTTGGTATTATCGTCAAGATAGGGCTTGTTGGCCTCTAGGGGTATTGCCATGAAGGGCAGAACCGTTCTCCGGTCTATGATCCCGGTGCCTAGAAGCCTGCGCTCAGAAACGCGGTACTGGGTTCTGCTGTCGCTGTCTTCTCTTGCTCTTGCCGGGGGGCTTGCCCTTTTGCTTGCCTTGTCGCGGACACCGGGCGTGCAGGAGTATTTGCCAGTTCACTTTTTCCGGGCGGCACTGGTTACGCACGTTATTTTCAGTGTTGTCATATGGTATCTGGGCATGGCGGCTGCTGTATGTACCTATCTTGTTGCAGCACGCAGCAGTCCCTACTTTTCAGAAGAACGGACGGATCTCTTCCGTTTTGCTCCGTCCTTGGCGATGGGGGGAATGGTTCTGCTTCTGGTTCCATTTTCTCTTGGCCTTGGGGAGCCATCCCTGAATAACTATGTGCCGGTTATTGGCCACCCGGTTTTCGGGCTTGGTCTGGTGTTGCTTGGCGTCGCATTCAGCGCTCCTTTCTATCGTGTTCTGATGTGGCCCGATGGCCGGGATTCCGGAGCTTGTTTGTTCTGCGCCCGTGGGTTGGCGGCGGTATGGTTTCTGGCGCTGGTATGCTGTGTCCTAGCGGCACTGACTATGCCGTCCGGGCTTCAGTCCGTTCCTTTCAACGAAACCCTGTTTTGGGGAACAGGTCATCTGTTGCAGTTCCTGAATTTCCTGATGATGGTGCTGATCTGGCAGGATGTCGGGCGTCGCCTGCACGGGGAATATCCGCTGTCTTCCGGTTTGCTGCGCACCATTGTTGTGCTTGTCGTGTCTGTGGCCTTGCTTGGTCCGTTTCTTTATTTGTTTCTGGATCCACGTGATGCGCGTTTGTTCTCGCACTTTACTCTGCTGTATCAGCTGGGATTGATTGGCCAGCCCTTTCTTGCTGTCGCAGGGCTTGTGGGCGCCCTGTTGTGCAGGGGGTTGAAGCCAGGAACGGTGCAGGGGACAGGGCTTGGGTTGTCGTGTCTGCTGTTTGTGATCGGTGGTCTGTTTGGCTATGTCCTAGGAGGAGGAGACACGCGCACACCAGCTCATTATCACCTTGTGATTGGCGGAGTGATGCTGGCCCTGATGGTTTTTCTCGCCACGGTGTTGTTGCCATGGCTTGGCTATTCCCTGGTTCGCATGCGCTCCGTCCTGAGATGTCTGGGACTGTATGGAGCCGGGCAGCTCTTGCACGCCGGAGGACTGTTTGTTGCCGGTAGTTCTGGTGTTGCGCGCAAGACCGCCGGGGGAAGCCAAGGGTTGGATACGCCCCTCGAGATCGTGTCGATGCTGGCGATGGGTTGTGGAGCCTTGATTGCTGTTATCGGGGGTGCGTCTTTTGTCTGGATTATTGGATCCCGGTTGCTGGGGCCGCCATCTGTCTTGTCTGAATCCCTGACGGAGAGTGGAGGCCGGTATTTGGCAAAGACCTGAGTGGTCTGTTCTGGGGTGATGATCCGAGGGGTTTGGAGGGAAGGGGAGTCCTATGAATTTTTTTGGTTATCTGGAGCTGTGCAAGCCCAGAATTGGTGTCATGATTGCGCTGACTGCAGCCGTTGGCTATGCAGCCGTTGCCGAACGCTTGGATCCGGCCGCCTTGGTGGTTCTGGTCTTGGCCATGCTTCTTGGGTCTGCGGGTTCGTCCGTCTTCAATCATTTCTATGATCGTGACATTGATCGCCGGATGAAGCGCACGGCCGGTCGTCCTTTGGCTGCTGGACTTATCAGCAAGCCGGTGCATGCCTTGTGGTTTTCGGGGCTTCTTCTTGTGGCTGGCCTGTGGCTGGCCTTAGGGGCTTTTAACTGGGCCGTGGCGCTGCACCTTTTCTTGGGGGCGTTTATTTATGCCATTGTCTATACGGTCTGGCTCAAGCGTCGCACATGGCTGAACATTGTCATTGGCGGGGCTGCGGGCAGTTTTGCTGTTCTGGCGGGTGCAGCGGCCTTTGATCCCGGTGTTTGGCTGTTGCCCGTACTTATGGCGATTACCTTGTTTCTCTGGACGCCTTCCCATTTCTGGGCCTTGGCTATCCTGCTCAAGGATGATTATGCCGGCGTTGGTGTTCCTATGTTGCCGGTTCTGGTTGGGGAAGCCCGTTGTTCACGGTGGATTCTGGGCAACACCATTCTTCTGGTGATGTCTGCAGCGGTTCCTTGGGTGATGGGGCTTCTGGGGGCGGTGTATGGTGCTGTCTCGACAGGAGCTGCGTTGCTGTTCCTTTGGCAGAATATACGGCTGTTCCGTGTCCCGGGCCGGCCAGAGGCACGGCAGGTCTTTCTGGGGTCAATGCAATATCTGTCCCTTATCTTCCTGGCTGTTGTCTTGGATAGGCACCTGCCGGTCTTGTGGTAGGGGTCAGGGTTTGCGTGGTTTTGTGCGTACGGCCCCATAGCCGCAGTCGCACTTTTGCCCCGGTGTCATCAGCTTGAGCGTCAGCGGCGCTCCCTGCTGGTCGGCACCGGGGTGTTCCCACCGGAACAGGGCGCCGCATTTTTGACATACCTTTTCGTTGGGCGCTGTCCGTGGTGCCTTTGATCCCCGTAATCCGAGTGCTTGTGCAGTGGGGGTGGCAGGCCGCCCCGGCAAGGGAAGGCCCGGACCTTCGCCGCGCCGAACCGGTGGTGGCAAGGGACGATCCTGACGGGGAGGGAGTGTCATTCCTGTGGCTCCGGTGGTGGTGGTGGCATGGGGATGGCATCTTCAACAATGTCGACGTAGCCGACCTCTATGGCGTGTTCCAATGCGACAAGGCCTTCACGTGCTTCTTCATACATGGTGCGCAGGCGTCCGATATCCCGAATGCCCGTCTCTGAGGCGCGTTGCCAGTCCATGGTTGTAACAGCAAGCAGATAGCTGGCCCGCAAGCGTGCAACGGAGACAGCGACGCGAAAAAAGGAGTCCCTAGTAAAGTGAGGAACCTTTTCGTGAATAATTTCACGGTTTGCCGACCTGATGGAGATCTCAACCTCGTCCAGAAACCTGCGCCGTTGCTGCAGGCCTTCCGTGTCGTCAGTCTGGAAAACAGAGGGGCGGGTCATGGCAGCACGCTTCAAAGCCCGTTGATGACACAGGCTAACACAGTCATGGGTTGTCAGGAATAGTTCTGTCTTGGCCCTCTATGGATAGATCTCCATGAAGGGCACCCAAGCTCTCGCAGGCAAGGTAGTGTTGGAGAACAGACGGATTGCGGGCATTGATAGCAGGTTTCCAGCGTGATGCGGATTGACCGGCAACGTGGCGGGTAAAGGACATGGCTTGGTCCCATTCCATGGATAGGGATGCGATCAGGGTTGCTGTTACGCCGACGTCGGTACCGATTTGCCCTATCTGTTCTGCTGTCCTGCGGTTGCGACTCGCCATCGACAAGGCGCGATAGAAGCCAGAGCATTCAGCAAAGGCCACGGAGATTTGCATGATGCTTTCATCGGCCCCGGTCTCGGGAGATCCGAAGGCAGGGCGCGGTGGCAGCCAAAGCATCAGGGCAATGACTAAGATGCCTGGATACAGAAACGTTGGTGTTGTCTGTGGCGAATCTGCCATACGCAGAATCCTGCTGTGCCCCTGTTGCGCCACAACAGCCAGAGTCAGTTGTATGTGTGCGCATCTCTCCCTCCACTCTTACCCTGGGGGCGCCCTGCGTCCACATGCATGCATGTGATCATGCATTTTTCCTCCGGTAGTCCTGTTCAAGAATACCGGAAGAGAATGTATCGTGCTGATTCTAAGGCGTTTATGTTGTGGCCTGAATGATAGATCGCGCGTTTCTGGCGAGACGAATACGTGTGTTGTTCCAAACCGGATGGGGTTGGAACAGACAAGGGCCCCGGACTTCTGGTGACATCCGGGGCCCTTGTGATATCTGGTGCCCCCAGCAGGACTTGAACCCGCGACCCCCTGATTACAAATCAGGTGCTCTACCAGCTGAGCTATAGGGGCATGATCTGGCTGCGGCACTAAATAAACTGCTGCTCGCCAGAGGGAAACCCCTTTTTTATGTCTGACAGTATGTTTTTTATACCGTTCTTGCTGTTTGTGTCCGGAAAAGCTCGTATAAGGCCACGGCGGCGGCATTGGAAACGTTCAGACTCTCGACGGCTCCGCTCATGGGCAGGGACGTGAGAATATCGCAGTTTTCACGGGTTAACCGACGCAGGCCGCTTCCCTCTGATCCAAGTGTCAGCGCTATTTTTCCTGATAGTCGTGCTTCCGGAAGGGTGGAGGGGGCATCCGCGGTCAATCCGGCTATCCAGAAACCGCCGTCCTTGAGAACAGACATAGCCCGTACCAAGTTGGAAACGCGTATCAGGGGCATGCGTTCCAAGGCGCCGGATGCGGATTTGGCCAGTGTCCCTGTTTCTTCCGGCGAATGCCGGTCCTGTATAATAACAGCCAATGCCCCAAATGCGGCGGCTGACCGGATGATGGCTCCGACATTGTGTGGGTCTGTCACCTGATCTAGGATCAGCACGGTTGCTGAATCCATATTTCTGGATTTGGAAACAACATCTTCTGTGCCGATGGTGGGCAAGGCTCTGACCTGCAGGGCAAGGCCTTGGTGCACGCTGCCGGGTGGTAGAAGAAGATCCAGTTCTTCCCGGTCTATGATCGTGGAGGGAATCTGGCGGAGTGCCTGCTTGGCGGCTGTATCCATTGTCTCTAGCACGTCACGTGTAGCCATCAGCTGTATACACGGGCGATCCGGGTTGAGCAGTGCCGCTTCCACGGGGTGCTTTCCGTACAGCCAGATACCTGTTCCCGCATCGGGATGCCGGGTACGCTCTTCGCGCTGGTGACCTGCTGGACGGGGGCGGGGGGTGTCGCGTCGTCCGGAGGTTTGGGAACGCGGCTTGCGGGACATATGGGACTCCTGAAAAGTAAGGGTACCGGAATAGGTTGGCGTGCAGAGTAGGGCTTATTTTCCCGTTGACAAGGGGGGCTGTGTCCTAGTAAACCCGGGCCTCCCGCTGATGCGGGTTATCGCGGTACCCATGGAGGGGTGGCCGAGTGGTTAATGGCAGCAGACTGTAAATCTGCCGACGGATGTCTACGTAGGTTCGAATCCTACCCCCTCCACCATACAGCAGCGTCATACAGCTCCTTGCGCTGCGTGTATGACAAGGTACAGGTGTGCGGGTGTAGCTTAATGGCAAAGCTCCAGCCTTCCAAGCTGGCTACGTGGGTTCGATTCCCATCACCCGCTCCAATGCACTGAACATTCTCTGGTGTTGTGCCGGGGGCGGCCTTGGCGCACGTCAATCCCCCTAGCAAGTAGCATTCAGAAGGCATGTGCTGAAATGAGCAAGGCAAAATTTGAGCGGACGAAGCCGCACTGCAACGTTGGCACGATTGGCCACGTTGACCATGGTAAGACGTCATTGACGGCGGCGATCACGAAGGTATTGGCTGAGACGGGTGGCGCTACGTTTTCCGCGTACGACCAGATTGACAAGGCCCCCGAAGAACGCGCTCGCGGTATTACGATCTCGACGGCCCATGTTGAGTATGAGACGACAAACCGCCACTACGCGCACGTTGACTGCCCGGGTCACGCTGACTATGTGAAGAACATGATCACCGGTGCTGCACAGATGGATGGCGCTATTCTGGTTGTTTCGGCTGCAGATGGTCCGATGCCGCAGACCCGCGAACACATTCTTCTGGCTCGTCAGGTTGGTGTTCCGGCCTTGGTTGTGTTCCTGAACAAGGTTGATCAGGTTGACGATCCGGAGCTTCTGGAGCTGGTTGAGCTGGAAATCCGCGAGCTTCTGTCTTCGTATGACTTCCCCGGGGATGATATTCCCATCATCAAGGGCTCTGCGTTGGCCGTTCTGGAAGATAGCGACCCAAAGATCGGCAAGGAAGCGATTCTGGAGCTGATGCGCGCTGTTGATGAATACATTCCGCAGCCGGATCGTCCGAAAGACCTGCCGTTCCTGATGCCGATTGAAGATGTGTTCACGATCTCCGGTCGTGGTACCGTTGCGACCGGTCGTGTAGAGCGCGGTATCCTGAAGGTCAACGACGAAGTCGAGATCATTGGGCTGAAAGATACCACCAAGACCACCTGTACCGGCGTTGAAATGTTCCGCAAGCTTCTGGACCAGGGTGAGGCCGGTGACAATATCGGTGCGCTGCTGCGTGGCGTGAAGCGCGATGACGTGGTGCGTGGCCAAGTTCTGGCCAAGCCAGGTTCGATTACGCCGCATACCGAGTTTGAATCGGAATGCTATATTCTGTCGAAGGACGAAGGAGGCCGTCATACGCCGTTCTTCTCCAACTACCGCCCGCAGTTCTACTTCCGTACCACCGACGTGACCGGAACAATCGCACTGCCGGAAGGTACTGAGATGGTCATGCCTGGAGACAATATCCGTATCAGCGTTCGCCTGATTGCCCCTATCGCCATGGATGAAGGTCTCCGCTTCGCCATCCGCGAAGGCGGCAGAACCGTCGGTGCCGGCGTCGTCTCCAAAATTAACAAGTAACAATCCAAAATCGAAGTCGTTCCGGAAGGTTTGAATGAAATCTTCCGGAAAAGGCTTGATCTTTCCGGGGTGTCCGGTTATACCCTGCCGCTCCGGTCATTCCGGAAGAAGCCAAGGCAAAATTTGCACTGTTAATGTGCGTGTTATGCGTTTTGGTTCGGTCTAGGCGTCCTGAAGGGGTGTAGCTCAACTGGTAGAGCACCGGTCTCCAAAACCGGGGGTTGCGGGTTCGATCCCTGCCGCCCCTGCCAAGGATTGCTGAAAGACCGTGCCCGGCCAGTGCCGGGCGCTGTCGTATCGTGTTGGTGCTTGCGTGTGGCTCCTCCGCGAGTTGGTCTGGAGCCTCTTGTTCGTATCGTTTCCGGCGTTTGGTGTTGTGCAGTTTTCCGGTGGGTGTTGAGTAGAGCCATGGCAAAAACCAATCCTGGTCAGTTTGTGCGGCAGGTCCGCCAAGAGGTTGCGCGTGTTGTGTGGCCAACCCGCAAGGAGGCGGCGGTGTCTACCGTCATGGTCTTTGTGATGGTTGTTCTCGCGGCGCTTTTTTTCTTGATGGTAGACCAGGTTCTTGCTTGGGGCGTGAAGCTGATTTTTGGCCTGGGAGGCTGATCTATGGAAGCGCGTTGGTACGTTCTGCACGTTTATTCCGGGTTTGAGAACAAGGTTGCCCAGTCCATTCGCGAGCAGGCTGTTCGCAAGGGGCTGGATGCGCAGTTTGAGGAAATTATGGTGCCGACCGAGGAGGTGGTGGAGATCCGCCGCGGCTCCAAGGTCCATGCCGATCGCAAGTTTTTCCCCGGCTATGTCCTTCTCAAGATGCAGATGACAGATGAAAGCTGGCATTTGGTGAAGGATACGCCGAAAGTCACTGGATTCTTGGGTGGCCGCGGGCGCCCTGTTCCGATCACTCAGCAAGAGGCTGAGCGCATTATCAATCAAGTGCGTGAGGGTGTTGAGCATCCCAAGTCCTCTGTTACGTTCGAGGTGGGTGAGCAGATTCGTGTTGCGGATGGCCCATTTGCTTCCTTCAATGGAATGGTTGAAGAAGTCGATGAAGAGCGTGCCCGTTTGAAGGTTTCTGTGTCTATCTTCGGTCGTGCTACGCCCGTAGATCTTGAGTTCTCCCAGGTCGAAAAGGTCTAGGGGGCTCCTGCTGTATGCGGTTTGCGCTGCTCGGGAGTTTTTGTGTGGGAGGCCTGTGCCGGGCTGTACCACCGCCTTTCTTTGTGATGAGGTAAAAAATGGCAAAAAAAATAGTTGGTTATGTCAAGCTGCAGGTGCCGGCAGGCAAAGCTAATCCATCTCCGCCGATTGGTCCGGCGCTTGGTCAGCGTGGTCTGAATATCATGGAGTTCTGTAAGGGCTTCAATGCGGCAACCCAAGGGATTGAGCCGGGTACGCCAATTCCTGTTGTCATCACGGCCTATGGCGATCGTACGTTCTCTTTTGTTCTCAAGACGCCGCCTGTCAGCTACTTCTTGAAGAAAGAAGCCAGTGTTGCCAAAGGGTCTACAACGCCGGGTCGTGGTGCAAGCGTTGGCCGGATCACTATGGCGCAGATTCACAAGATTGCTCAGGTTAAGATGGTTGATCTTAACTGCGATACAATTGAATCGGCCGCTGAGATGATCAGGGGCTCTGCTCGTTCCATGGGTCTGGTGGTTGAGGAGTAAGGGACGATGGCAAAGCTTGGCAAGCGTCTGTCCGCAGCTTATGAAGGCGTTAATCGCGAGAAGCTGTATACATTAGTTGAAGCGGTTGGTCTTGTAAAAGGAGGCTCTCGGGCCAAATTTGACGAGACAATCGAGGTTGCCGTTAATCTGGGTGTTGATCCCCGGCACGCCGACCAGATGGTTCGCGGTGTTGTGGAGTTGCCGCACGGAACAGGAAAAGCTGTTCGGGTTGCTGTGTTTGCAAAGGCCGGCAAGGCTGATGAAGCGAAGGCTGCTGGAGCTGATATTGTCGGTGCCGAGGAGCTTCTGGAATCAATCCAGCAGGGCAAGATTGACTTTGATCGTTGCATTGCATCGCCCGATATGATGGGTCTGGTCGGACGTGTTGCAAAGATTCTTGGTCCTCGTGGTCTGATGCCTAATCCAAAGCTGGGTACAGTGACGGTGGATGTTGCCTCTGCTGTCAAGGCAGCCAAGGCAGGTCAGGTTCAGTTCCGTGTCGAAAAGGCCGGTATTGTTCATGCAGGTATCGGTAAGGCTTCCTTTGATGAGGGTAAGCTGGTAGAGAATGTTCGGGCTTTTGTTGATGCTCTTCAGAAGGCGAAGCCATCTGGGGCGAAAGGGTCCTATATGCAGAAAGTTTCGCTCAGCTCCACCATGGGGCCGGGCGTTAAAGTCAGTATTGCTTCCATTGCGGGGTAATGCTGCTATCTGTTAGGGCGGTTTTTATGCCGCCTTGGCAGAGGCTCCGGTTAAGCCGGGGTTTATAACCTGTCCAAGACTACGGGTGCCTTGCGTAGGTAAGGTCTAAGAGGGGAGCGCCCCACCTGTACAGACGGGAGTTGAAGAGTTTGTCAGTCGGTTTTCCTGATGCTTGTGTGTCAGAGTTCCGTTGTCGAGTTTCAGCTTCCGGGGCAGATGATACCCTCCGTACTTCTTGTATTGGAGGACGTCGCAACCAATCCTGTCCGGTATGTTTGCCGGATCAGGGTGAAGAAGCGGAGACGCACCGTGAACCGTGAACAGAAACAGGAGTTGGTGTCCGAACTCCACGGTCTGTTCGGAGAAGTATCCACCGTCGTGGTTGCCCATTATTCTGGGCTGACCGTGGCGGATCTGGAAGCTCTTCGTAAGCAGATGCGCGCAGTAGGCGCCAGTTTCCGTGTAACCAAGAATCGGCTCACGCGTATTGCTCTTGAGGGTACGAAGTTTGATGGCCTTTCCAGCCTTCTTACCGGACCGACCGGCATGGCCGTGTCGGCTGATCCGGTAGCTGCTGCGAAGGCTATGGTCGAGTTTGCCAAGACGAATCCAAAGTTGATTATTCTTGGCGGTGTCATGGATGGAAATGCCCTGAACGTCGATGGCGTCAAGGCCTTGGCATCCTTGCCCAGTCTCGATGAACTTCGTGCCAAGCTGGTTGGCATGCTGCAAACTCCGGCCACACGTGTGGCGACCGTGCTGTCTCAGCCCGGCGCCGGCGTGGCCCGTGTTCTCAGTGCCTATGCAACCAAGGGCGAGGCCGCCTGAGTCGCTGTTTTCCCGCAGTAGGCGGGGAAGAAAAACATTTGCCGGATTGCTTGATGTGTATTGGGCCCGGCTGACATACGGAGTAAAAAAATGGCTGATCTTGCCAAGCTTGTTGATGAACTGTCCTCCTTGACTGTTCTTGAAGCCGCTGAACTGTCCAAGCTGCTGGAAGAGAAGTGGGGCGTTTCCGCTGCCGCTCCGGTGGCTGTCGCTGCTGCTGCCCCGGGCGCTGCTGCCCCGGCTGCTGAAGAAAAGACAGAGTTTGATGTTGTTCTCGCTTCTGTCGATGCGAAAGACAAGATCAACGTGATCAAGGAAGTTCGTGCGATCACCGGTCTGGGTCTGAAGGAAGCCAAGGATCTGGTTGAAGGTGCGCCGAAGACCGTGAAGGAAGCTGCTTCCAAGGAAGATGCCCAGAAGATCAAGGACCAGCTTGAAAAGGCTGGTGCCAAGGTTGAGCTGAAGTAATTTCCGTTCTGCTATTCCAGTTTTGCCGGGGGTTGCATTCGTGATCCCCGGCACGCTGGCGTTCTTAATCCTGAATTGCAGGATGAGGCGTGGGGTGTTAGAAAAGCGGGGATCGCTGCGTAGCAGTGAATTTTGATGTTTCAGGGTTCCTCCCCAGAATCTGGTCGTTCCAGGTTTTGCGGAGGTCAGTCCGGACGCCGTATGACAGGGCACATACGGGCAGTGGGACTGAGCCACCTTGTATTTCGGGAATGGCGGTTTGGTGCATGCTCTGGCGCCTTCTGCCACGGCCTTACTTCTGGATATTTCAGGGGTGGGCCGCGTTCAGTCTGCAAGATCGTTGGATTCATGCAGACATGTCACAGACTAAGGAGCGACAATGGCCAGGTCCTTTACAGGTCGGAAACGGGTACGTAAGAATTTTGGGCGCATCCGCACGGTGGCCCCCATGCCGAACCTGATCGAGGTTCAGAAAAACTCCTACGATCAGTTCCTACAGACAGGAATCCCTGCGGATAAAAGAGCCCCTTCGGGTTTGCAGGAAGTGTTCAAGTCAGTTTTTCCGATCAAGGACTTTGCCGGAAAGGGCGAGCTTGAGTTTGTCCGCTATGAGCTGGAAGAGCCCAAGTATGATGTTGACGAGTGTCAGCAACGAGGGATGACCTTTGCGGCTCCGCTGAAGGTGACTCTTCGTTTGGTCGTCTGGGATATTGATGAAGATACGGGTGCCCGTTCTGTTCGCGATATCAAGGAACAGGATGTCTACATGGGGGATATGCCCATGATGACCCGTAACGGTACCTTTATTGTGAATGGTACCGAGCGTGTCATTGTTTCCCAGATGCACCGTTCTCCTGGTGTGTTTTTTGATCATGACAAGGGCAAGACCCATTCGTCAGGCAAATACCTCTTTGCCGCACGCGTGATTCCCTACCGTGGCTCGTGGCTGGATTTTGAGTTTGATGCAAAGGACATGGTCTATGTCCGTATTGACCGTCGCCGCAAGCTGCCGGTCAGCACCTTGTTGTATGCGCTTGATTCCAAGGCTGCAGAGGCTTTGCGCGCGGAGCGTGCCCGTGCCCGCCAGCCGCTGGATCCGGCTGAGCTGACTGGGCTGTGTGCTGAAGATATCCTGAACTATTTCTACGACCGTATTGTCTATACGGCTGATACTCGTGGGTGGAAGACGGCTTTCGTTCCCGAACGTCTGAAGGGCGTAAAGCTTCCCTATGATCTGATCAATGCTGCTACGGGTGAGCTGAAAGCAGAAGCCGGTACCAAAGTTAGCCCACGTCTTGGCAAGAAGCTGATCGATGACGGGCTTTCGGAGATGCGTGTGCCGGTTGAGGATCTCGTCGGGCGCTATGTTGCCGAAGACATCATCAATCCTGCGACAGGGGAGGTATTCCTTGAAGCGGGTCAGGAAATCACCGAAGCAACCTTGGCAGAGCTTGACAGGAATGGCATTGACGAGCTGCCAACTCTGCATATCGATCATGTTCAGGTTGGGCCGTATATCCGTAATACGTTGTTTGCGGACAAGAATACCTGCCGTGAAGAAGCGCTGATTGACATTTATCGCGTTATGCGCCCGGGTGAGCCGCCGACACTTGAAGCGGCTGAGCTGCTGTTCCGTGGTTTGTTCTTTGATCCGGAGCGTTATGATCTTTCGGCCGTTGGTCGCGTGAAGATGAACTCCCGCTTGAGTCTGTCGATGGATGAGGCTCCGGACACGGTTCGTGTTCTACGTCGTGATGATATACTGCGTATTATTAAGGTATTGGTAGAGCTGAAAGATGGCCGTGGGGAGATCGATGATATCGATCACCTTGGTAACCGCCGTGTTCGCTCTGTCGGCGAATTGATGGAAAACCAGTACCGTGTTGGCCTGCTTCGTATGGAGCGCGCAATCCGCGAGCGTATGTCCAGCGTGGATATTGATACGGTCATGCCTCATGATCTTGTCAATGCCAAGCCTGCTGCTGCTGCTGTGCGTGAGTTTTTTGGGTCTTCGCAGCTCTCACAGTTTATGGACCAGACCAACCCGCTGTCAGAAGTGACGCACAAGCGGCGTTTGTCGGCCTTGGGCCCAGGTGGTCTGACACGTGAGCGTGCCGGGTTCGAGGTTCGCGACGTTCACCCGACTCACTACGGTCGTATCTGCCCGATTGAAACGCCGGAAGGGCCGAATATTGGTCTGATCAACAGCTTGGCAACGTATGCCCGTGTCAATCAGTACGGGTTTATCGAGGCTCCTTATCGCAAGGTTGTCGACGGGCGTGTGACTGATGAAGTCATTTACATGTCCGCAATGGAAGAAGGTCGCTACACAGTAGCTCAGGCCAATGCCGAGCTGGATGCAGAAGGTCGTTTTGTTGGCGATCTGGTGTCCTGTCGGGCAGCCAGTGATTACGTTATGGTTCCGCCTTCGGACATTGACTATGCTGACGTGTCGCCCAAGCAGCTGGTCTCTGTGGCTGCAGCCCTGATTCCGTTCTTGGAAAATGATGACGCCAACCGCGCCCTCATGGGCTCGAACATGCAGCGCCAGGCTGTGCCTCTGATCCGTGCCGAAGCACCTTTTGTCGGTACCGGTATGGAAGGTGTTGTAGCCCGTGATTCCGGGGCAGCCATTTCGGCTGGTCGGACCGGTATTGTCCAGCAGGTTGACGCAACGCGTATCGTGATTCGGGCAACCGAAGATGTGGATGCGGCACGTTCCGGTGTGGATATCTACCGTCTGGCCAAGTTCCAGCGTTCAAACCAGAGCACCTGTATTACCCAGCGTCCTTTGGTCAAGGTGGGTGATATTGTCCGCAAAGGCGATATTATTGCCGATGGCCCATCGACTGACTTGGGTGAATTGGCTCTTGGACGTAACGTGCTGGTCGCCTTCATGCCATGGAATGGCTTCAACTACGAAGATTCGATCCTGATTTCCGAGCGGATCGTGCGCGATGACGTGTTTACCTCGATTCATATCGAAGAATTCGAAGTCATGGCACGTGATACCAAGTTGGGTCAGGAAGAAATCAGCCGTGACATTCCCAACGTCGGTGAAGATGCCCTGCGCAATCTTGATGAAGCCGGCATTGTTTACATCGGTGCTGAAGTCAAAGCCGGGGATATTCTGGTCGGCAAGGTAACGCCAAAGGGCGAAAGCCCTGTGACACCAGAAGAAAAGCTTCTGCGTGCCATTTTCGGTGAGAAAGCTTCTGATGTCCGTGATACATCGCTGCGTTTGCCGCCGGGTGTACAGGGCACAATAGTCGAGGTGCGTGTCTTCAACCGCCGTGGAGTGGAAAAAGACGAGCGTACCTTGGCGATTGAGCGTGCCGAGATCGAGGCGCTGGCCAAGGACCGTGATGACGAACGGGCTATCTTGGATGGTTCTTTCAGCAATCGCCTGAAGGAGAAGCTGCTGGGGCAGAAGGCTGTGGCCGGCCCACGTGGTTTCCGTGCCGGTGTTATGCTGTCGGATGAAGTCCTGAAGGAGTATACCCCAGGGCAGTGGCGTCAGTTTGCTGTTGAAGCGGATGATGTTATGGCCGAGATCGAGGGGATGAAGAAGACCCACGAGGAGGCTATCGCCCAGCTTCAGGCCCGCTTTGAAAGCAAGGTGGAGAAGCTGCAGCGTGGTGATGAGCTGCCCCCGGGCGTTCTGAAGATGGTCAAGGTTTTCGTGGCTGTGAAGCGCAAGTTGCAGCCCGGAGACAAGATGGCCGGACGCCATGGGAACAAGGGTGTTATCTCCCGCATTGTTCCAATTGAGGACATGCCCTACCTTGCTGATGGAACGCAGGTGGATATTGTACTCAATCCGTTGGGCGTGCCTTCCCGTATGAACGTCGGGCAGATTCTAGAGACCCATCTGGGCTGGGCCTGCCGTGGTCTTGGCAAGCAGGTTGGTGAGTATCTGGATGCTGTGCGGTATAACAACCGGACCATGGATGACCTGCGTGACAAGCTGAAAGCTGTCTATGGGCCAGAAGCTTACAAAGCCGAGGTTGCCGATCTGGGTGACGAGGAAGTGCGTGAGCTGGCCTCAAACCTGAGAAATGGTATCCCCATTGCTACGCCTGTGTTCGATGGTGCGCGTGAAAGCGACATTGCCGAGCACTTGGCCATGGCCGGCCTGCAGACATCTGGTCAGGTGATGCTGTATGACGGTCGGACGGGTGAACCATTCGACCGGGAAGTTACTGTGGGCTATATCTACATGCTCAAGCTTCACCACTTGGTCGATGACAAGATACACGCCCGTTCCATAGGCCCGTATTCGCTGGTAACCCAGCAGCCTCTGGGTGGTAAGGCCCAGTTTGGTGGACAGCGCTTCGGGGAAATGGAAGTGTGGGCCTTGGAGGCGTATGGGGCAGCCTATACCCTGCAGGAAATGTTGACGGTCAAGTCGGACGATGTGTCCGGGCGTACGAAGGTCTATGAGGCGATCGTGCGTGGTGACGATACGTTCGAGGCAGGTATCCCTGAATCGTTTAACGTTCTGGTGAAAGAAATGCGGTCGTTGGGTCTGGATGTGGAGCTTTTGCAGAGCGACAGCTAAGCAATCCCTGTCCATATCGAACAGCCCCCGACGTAACCATTTTTAGAGGAAGAGCGCGGACAGAGGGATGAAAACCAAAGAGCGGTTTCATCCCTTCCCGCGACAGGAGAGCAGGCATGAATGACCTCATGAAGATCTTCGGTCAGGCCAGCGGCAGCCAGTCGTTTGACCAGATCAAGATTTCCATCGCCAGCCCTGAGAAGATCCGTTCTTGGTCTTTTGGCGAGATCAAAAAGCCGGAAACGATCAACTATCGTACCTTCAAGCCAGAGCGTGACGGGCTTTTCTGCGCTCGTACCTTTGGGCCAGTGAAGGACTATGAGTGCTTGTGCGGCAAGTACAAGCGCATGAAGTTCCGCGGCATTATTTGCGAAAAGTGCGGTGTTGAAGTCACCCTTTCCAAAGTTCGCCGCGAGCGTATGGGGCATATCGAGCTTGCTGCTCCGGTGGCTCATATCTGGTTCCTGAAGTCGTTGCCCAGCCGTATCGGTTTGTTGCTGGATATGACGCTGAAGGATCTGGAACGCCTTCTGTATTTTGAAAACTACTTGGTTATCGAACCAGGTCTGACGCCTCTGAAGCAGTATGAACTGCTGACAGAAGAGCAGTACCAGCGTGCCCAAGAAGAATACGGCGAGGACAGCTTCACGGCCGGAATTGGTGCCGAAGCGATTCGCGATATGCTGATGGCCTTGGATCTTGAAGAGCTCAAGGTTCAGATCCGGACTGAAATGCGCGAGACGTCTTCGGAAGCCAAGCGCAAGAAGTTGGTCAAGCGTCTGAAGCTTGTTGAGGCTTTCCTGGAATCCAGCTGTCGTCCGGAGTGGATGATTCTGGAAGTTATTCCGGTTATTCCGCCCGAATTGCGCCCGCTGGTGCCTCTTGACGGTGGTCGTTTTGCTACGTCAGACCTCAATGATCTGTACCGGCGTGTGATCAACCGTAACAACCGCCTCAAGCGTTTGATCGAATTGCGTTGTCCGGAAATCATTATCCGCAACGAAAAGCGTATGTTGCAGGAGTCTGTGGATGCCTTGTTTGACAACGGTCGTCGCGGTCGTGCGATTACCGGTGCCAACAAGCGCCCGCTTAAATCCTTGGCTGATATGCTCAAGGGCAAGCAGGGCCGTTTCCGTCAGAACCTGCTTGGCAAGCGCGTCGATTATTCCGGCCGTTCGGTCATCGTGGTTGGTCCGGAGTTGAAGCTGCACCAGTGCGGTTTGCCGAAGAAGATGGCTCTGGAGCTCTTCAAGCCCTTTATCTACTCCAAGCTTGAACTGTACGGTCTGGCCACGACCATCAAGGCAGCCAAGCGTATGGTCGAGAAGGAGCGTCCCGAGGTTTGGGATATTCTGGAAGAGGTCATCCGCGAGCATCCCGTGATGCTCAACCGTGCTCCAACACTGCACCGCCTCGGGATCCAGGCATTTGAGCCGGTTCTGGTCGAAGGTAAGGCGATTAACCTGCATCCGTTGGTGTGTACGGCATTTAACGCCGACTTTGACGGTGACCAGATGGCCGTGCACGTTCCGCTGTCCCTTGAGGCGCAGCTGGAAGCCCGTGTGTTGATGATGTCGACCAACAACATTCTTAGCCCGGCGAACGGAAAGCCTATTATTGTGCCAACCCAGGACATGGTTCTGGGGCTGTACTACATGAGCTTGGAACGCGAAGGCGAGAAGGGCGGTGTTGCCAAGGTCATGGTTGATGGCGTTGAGCACGAGCGTTGGACCACGTTCGGCGATCTGGCTGAAATTGAGCATGCCCTGAATGCCGGCACAGTTTCTTTGCATGCCCGCGTGAAGGCCCGGTTGAAAACTGTGGATGCAGAAGGCCAGCCTGTTGTGCGTACGGTGGTTACAACCCCTGGCCGGATGATCTTGGCCAGTGTGTTGCCGCACCACGCCAAGGTGCCCTTCGAGCTAATCAACCGCCTGCTGCGCAAGAAAGATATCCAGGACGTTATTGATACGGTTTACCGTCACTGCGGTCAGAAAGAGACCGTGATTTTCTGTGATCGCATCATGGCTCTGGGCTTCCGTCAGGCTGCAAAAGCCGGTATTTCCTTCGGCAAGGACGACATGGTCATCCCAGCCACCAAGGAAAAGCTGGTGATGGAGACCGAGACCCAGGTTAAGGAGTTCGAGCAGCAGTACCAAGAGGGCCTGATTACCCAAGGCGAAAAGTACAACAAGGTTGTTGATGCTTGGTCGCAGTGCACGGATCGTGTTGCCGACGAGATGATGAAGGAAATATCGCGCGTCGAGCCGGGCAAGCCTATCAACTCGGTTTACATGATGGCGCACTCCGGTGCGCGTGGATCAGCAGCCCAGATGAAGCAGCTGGCCGGGATGCGTGGTCTTATGGCCAAGCCTGACGGCTCAATCATCGAGACGCCTATCCTGTCGAACTTCAAGGAAGGCTTGACGGTTCTTGAGTACTTCAACTCTACCCACGGTGCTCGTAAGGGGCTGGCGGATACAGCCCTGAAAACAGCAAACTCCGGATATCTGACCCGCCGTCTGGTCGATGTGGCCCAAGATGCCATTATCACCGAAGAAGACTGCGGAACAGAGCGTGGCTTGACCGCTGTTCCGGTGATGGACGGTGGTGAACTGGTTGTTTCCCTTGCTGAACGTATTCTGGGTCGGACGGCTGCGGAAGATGCGCTGAACCCCTCAACGGGTGAAGTTGTATTCCCCAAAGGTGAAATTATTACCGAAGCCGATGTAGAGCGGATTGAGGCAGCCGGGGTTGAGTCTCTGCTTATTCGCTCGGTTCTGACATGCGAAACACAGACAGGAACCTGTGCGAAGTGCTATGGTCGTGACTTGGCGCGTGGTACGCCGGTGAATATTGGTGAGGCTGTTGGTGTGATTGCGGCGCAGTCCATTGGTGAGCCGGGTACGCAGTTGACCATGCGTACGTTCCACATTGGTGGTGCGGCTCAGCGTGGTGCGGAGCAGTCCAGCATCGAGGCCTCGTTCGACTCCCGCGTGAAGCTGGAAAATCTTGGTATTGTCCGCAATTCCGAAGGCATCAATATCGTCTTGTCGCGCAACTGCGAAGTTGTCCTGCTGGATGCCTCGAGTCGTGAGCGCGCCCGTCATCGTGTTCCCTATGGTGCAAAGCTGTATGTGACAGATGGGCAGAATGTGACGCGTGCGACCAAGATGGCCGAGTGGGATCCGTATACGCTGCCTATTATTACAGAGAAGGAAGGTACGGTTCACTTTATGGATCTCGTCGAAGGCGTGTCCATGCGTGAACAGATGGATGAAGCGACCGGTATTTCCTCGCGCGTGGTCGTAGACTGGAAATCGCAGCCCCGTGGTGCGGATCTGCGTCCCAGAATTACTCTGCGCGATGAGGCCGGCGAGCTGATCATGCTGCCGAGCGGGGTTGAAGCACGTTATTACATGTCTGTCGACTCGATCCTTTCTGTCGAGCCGGGACAGCGTGTCAGTGCAGGCGACGTTTTGGCGCGTATTCCGCGCGAAAGCTCCAAAACACGCGACATCACCGGTGGTCTGCCCCGGGTTGCCGAGTTGTTTGAAGCGCGCAAGCCAAAAGATCACGCAATTATCGCCGAGATCGATGGTCGGGTTGAGTTCGGTAAGGACTACAAAAACAAGCGCCGTGTTCTGGTCGTTCCCATCACGGAAGATGGTCCGGGCGAGCCGATGGAATACTTGGTTCCCAAGGGCAAGCACTTGGCTGTCCAAGAGGGCGATTATGTCAAGAGGGGCGATCCGTTGATGGATGGAAACCCCGTTCCGCACGATATCCTGCGGGTCATGGGTGTCGAGGCTCTGGCTGACTACCTGATCAAGGAGATTCAGGACGTTTATCGTCTTCAGGGCGTCAAGATTAATGACAAACACATTGAGGTCATTGTTCGTCAGATGCTTCAGAAGGTTGAAATCTCTGAGGCTGGGGATACCACCTTCTTGGTTGGTGAGCAGGTTGATCGTATCGACTTCCAGAACGAAAACGAGAAGACCATTCGTGAGGGGGGCCGTGAGGCTGCTGGTGTTCCTGTTCTTCAGGGTATTACCAAGGCTTCCTTGCAGACCCACTCTTTCGTTTCTGCAGCTTCGTTCCAGGAGACGACCCGTGTTCTGACCGAAGCATCTACCTCTGGCAAGGTGGATGCTCTGGTGGGTCTGAAGGAAAATGTGATCGTTGGTCGCCTGATTCCAGCCGGAACGGGTGCTGCGATGAACAAGTACCGTCAGGTTGCGGCACGTCGTGATCGGGAACTTGCGGCTGTCCAAGAAGCAGCAGCGGAGTCGGTACCTGTTATCTCGTCATTATCAGCGGCTGGAGTCGTTCCTCCTGCTGAGTGATTTCATGCAGGATTTGGCATCTTGCCGTTGATTTAACATGTTTTGCCAAGATGGCCCGGGTCATGATTGTTTTTATGACCTGGGCCTTTTCTATATCAGTGCCTGTCAGAAATCCTGTCCAAAAGCTTTTTCTTGACGCTGGCAGGGGCTGATCATAGTATGCGCGCCTCGATTGCCCGGTTTTATCGTGTGCCACGATTGTGTGGCGGTTTTTCTGAAGCCAGCCTCTTTCGTGCATAAGAGCCGAATCGCCTTTGAGTTTCTCTGGGGTGTTGCGTGCTTGTCTGTTCTATGGAATTGCTTGTGGAACAGCTTTGGGTCGGGGATGTGTGAGCGGGCGTCTTTTGGCGTCGGCCGTGCGAAATAGTGGCGCCATTAAAGGTGTCGAAAAAGGCAACGCGCAAGCGTAAGTAAAGAAGGAACGGCAATGCCGACAATCAATCAGCTGGTCCGTCAAGGCCGCCAGCCGGCTGTAAAACGGAACAAGGCCCCGGCTATGCAGGGTTGTCCACAGAAACGTGGCGTTTGTACCCGTGTTTATACGACGACCCCGAAAAAGCCGAACTCGGCGCTTCGTAAAGTGGCGCGTCTTCGTCTGACCAATGGCTTTGAAGTGACGGCCTATATTCCTGGTGAGGGTCATAACCTTCAGGAGCACTCTGTCGTTCTGGCGCGCGGCGGGCGCGTGCCTGACTTGCCGGGTGTTCGTTACCATATCATCCGCGGTACCCTGGATACCCAGGGCGTGAAGGATCGCAAGCAGCGTCGCTCGAAGTATGGCGCGAAGCGTCCGAAGTAAGTCCTCAGGTTCCAGGGAAATATAACCCATGTCTCGTCGTCATAGAGCTGAAAAGCGCGAAATTCTGCCCGATGCGAAATTTGGTGATCTTGTAATCGCCAAGTTCATCAATTCCATCATGCTGGATGGCAAGAAGGCTGTTGCTGAAAAGATTGTCTACGGTGCTTTGGACAAGATCGGTGCCAAGTCAGGCTCTGATCCTGTGCAGCTGTTCCATGGTGCGGTTGATAATATAAAGCCCTCTGTTGAGGTGCGTTCCCGCCGCGTTGGCGGTGCGACCTACCAGGTTCCCGTTGAGGTGCGGCCCGAACGTCGCCAAGCACTGGCCTTCCGTTGGTTGGCGGACTTTGCGCGCAAGCGTTCTGAATCCACGATGATTGATCGTCTTTCCGGTGAGCTTCTGGATGCTGCCAACAATCGTGGCGGTGCTGTCAAGAAGCGTGAAGATACCCATCGTATGGCAGAGGCCAATAAGGCCTTCTCTCATTACCGCTGGTAACGTGAATAGAAGGTACAGGGTCTCATTATGAAGCGTGAAACTCCGCTTGAGAGATATCGTAACATTGGTATCATGGCGCACATTGATGCCGGTAAAACGACAACAACTGAACGCATCCTGTATTACACGGGAAAGTCGCACAAGATTGGCGAAGTCCATGAAGGTGCTGCGACCATGGACTGGATGGAACAGGAGCAGGAGCGTGGTATTACCATTACTTCTGCTGCTACCACGTGCTTCTGGAAAGATCATCGTATTAACATTATTGATACGCCAGGCCACGTTGATTTCACGATTGAAGTTGAGCGCTCCCTGCGCGTTCTGGATGGCGCAGTAACCGTTTTTGACTCTGTGGCCGGTGTCGAGCCGCAGTCAGAAACCGTCTGGCGTCAGGCTGACAAATACGGCGTTCCACGTATGTGTTTTGTCAATAAAATGGACCGCATGGGTGCGAACTTCTATCGCTGCGTTGACATGATTGTTGATCGGCTGGGAGCAGTGCCTTTAGTTGTTAATCTTCCGATCGGTGTGGAATCGGATTTTGCTGGCATTGTTGATCTCGTCAAGATGCAGGCTGTTGTCTGGAAGGGTGACGATCTTGGTGCGGCGTATGAATACGTCGATATCCCTGATGACCTGAAGGGCAAGGCTGCAGAATACCGTGAAAAGCTGCTGGAGACAGCGGTTGAGGTTGATGATGCTGTGATGGAAGCGTATCTGGAGGGCGATGAGCCTGATGAGGATACGCTGAAAGCCTGTATTCGCAAAGGAACGATCGAGCGTCGTTTTGTCCCTGTTCTGTGTGGTTCGGCCTTCAAGAACAAGGGTGTCCAGACTATGCTGGATGCTGTCATTGACTTCCTTCCTGCTCCGGTTGATGTGCCGGCTATTAAGGGGGTTCTGGTTGATGGCGAAACTGAAGTTACGCGTCAGTCGTCTGATGCAGAGCCTTTCTCGGCACTTGCATTCAAGATCATGAATGATCCATTCGTTGGCTCTCTGACGTTTGTTCGCATTTACTCCGGTATCCTTGAGTCTGGATCGTATGTTATGAATACGGTCAAGGAAAAGCGTGAGCGTATTGGTCGCATGCTTTTGATGCATGCAAACAATCGTGAAGAAATAAAAGTCGCCTCTGCAGGAGATATCGTAGCTGTTGTTGGATTGAAGGATACAACGACCGGGGATACGCTTTGCGATCCCGTTAAGCCAGTGATTCTGGAGCGTATGGAGTTCCCCGAACCCGTTATCGAGGTTGCTGTTGAGCCCAAGACCAAGGCGGATATGGAGAAAATGGGAATGGCTTTGGCGCGCTTGGCTGCCGAAGACCCCTCTTTCCGTGTATCCAGTGATCAAGAATCGGGTCAGACCGTGATCAAGGGAATGGGCGAGCTGCACCTTGAGATTATTGTTGATCGTATGCGTCGCGAGTTCAAGGTCGATGCAAATGTGGGTGCGCCGCAGGTTGCATACCGCGAAACGATCTCAAAGACGTACATTTGTGATTATACGCACAAAAAACAATCTGGTGGGACGGGGCAATTTGCCAAGATCCAATTGAGGTTTGAGCCGTTGGAGCCTGGTTCAGGGTTTGTTTTTGAAAGCGCCATTGTTGGTGGTGCAGTTCCAAAAGAATATATCCCGGGTGTCGAGAAAGGCCTGCGTTCCGCTATGGATACCGGCACGATTGTTGGTTTTCCTGTTACGGATTTCAAGGTTACGTTGACTGATGGTGGATACCACGACGTTGACTCCAGTGTGCTTGCTTTCGAGATTGCGGCACGTGCTGCTTTCCGTGAGGCTATGCCAAATGCGGGGCCTCGCTTGCTTGAGCCCGTAATGAAGGTTGAGGTCGTCACTCCTGATGAGTATCTTGGTGATATCATTGGGGATCTTAACTCTCGTCGTGGCCAAGTTAGTGGTATGGATCAACGTGGCAATGCCCGTGTTGTTGATGCATCTGTTCCCTTGGCGAATATGTTTGGCTATGTGAATACCCTGCGCGGGATGTCCCAAGGACGTGCCCAGTACAGCATGGTGTTTGATAAATACGCTGAAGTACCGAATAACGTTTCCGAAGAAATCAAGGCCAAGTTGGCTGGTTGATGAAAGCGTGGCCTTACGGCCTGATGGAGTAGACAATGAGCAAGGCAAAATTTGAGCGGACGAAGCCGCACTGCAACGTTGGCACGATTGGCCACGTTGACCATGGTAAGACGTCATTGACGGCGGCGATCACGAAGGTATTGGCTGAGACGGGTGGCGCTACGTTTTCCGCGTACGACCAGATTGACAAGGCCCCCGAAGAACGCGCTCGCGGTATTACGATCTCGACGGCCCATGTTGAGTATGAGACGACAAACCGCCACTACGCGCACGTTGACTGCCCGGGTCACGCTGACTATGTGAAGAACATGATCACCGGTGCTGCACAGATGGATGGCGCTATTCTGGTTGTTTCGGCTGCAGATGGTCCGATGCCGCAGACCCGCGAACACATTCTTCTGGCTCGTCAGGTTGGTGTTCCGGCCTTGGTTGTGTTCCTGAACAAGGTTGATCAGGTTGACGATCCGGAGCTTCTGGAGCTGGTTGAGCTGGAAATCCGCGAGCTTCTGTCTTCGTATGACTTCCCCGGGGATGATATTCCCATCATCAAGGGCTCTGCGTTGGCCGTTCTGGAAGATAGCGACCCAAAGATCGGCAAGGAAGCGATTCTGGAGCTGATGCGCGCTGTTGATGAATACATTCCGCAGCCGGATCGTCCGAAAGACCTGCCGTTCCTGATGCCGATTGAAGATGTGTTCACGATCTCCGGTCGTGGTACCGTTGCGACCGGTCGTGTAGAGCGCGGTATCCTGAAGGTCAACGACGAAGTCGAGATCATTGGGCTGAAAGATACCACCAAGACCACCTGTACCGGCGTTGAAATGTTCCGCAAGCTTCTGGACCAGGGTGAGGCCGGTGACAATATCGGTGCGCTGCTGCGTGGCGTGAAGCGCGATGACGTGGTGCGTGGCCAAGTTCTGGCCAAGCCAGGTTCGATTACGCCGCATACCGAGTTTGAATCGGAATGCTATATTCTGTCGAAGGACGAAGGAGGCCGTCATACGCCGTTCTTCTCCAACTACCGCCCGCAGTTCTACTTCCGTACCACCGACGTGACCGGAACAATCGCACTGCCGGAAGGTACTGAGATGGTCATGCCTGGAGACAATATCCGTATCAGCGTTCGCCTGATTGCCCCTATCGCCATGGATGAAGGTCTCCGCTTCGCCATCCGCGAAGGCGGCAGAACCGTCGGTGCCGGCGTCGTCTCCAAAATTAACAAGTAACAATCCAAAATCGAAGTCGTTCCACAACTTCGCTGTTTGACAAAAAAAAGGTGGGCGCCCGGGAAAAGATGCGGTATAAGCCGTTCTTCCCCGGGCGCCGGGTTATCACACCACTGAAGAAAGAGTTCGGGTCAGGCCACTATGGAAAGCCAGAATATCCGTATCCGCCTCAAGGCGTTTGATCACCGTGTGCTTGATCAAAGTGCTTATGAGATTGTTAATACCGCCAAGCGTACTGGCGCCCAGGTGCGGGGGCCTATCCCCCTGCCGACCCGGATTGAAAAGTTCACCGTGAACCGCTCTCCGCATATTGATAAAAAGTCGAGAGAGCAGTTCGAGATCCGTACCTATAAGCGTGTGTTGGATATTCTCAATCCAACCCCGCAGACCGTCGACGCGCTCATGAAGCTTGATTTGGCCGCCGGTGTGGATGTTCAAATTAAGTTGTGAGCGTGATAAACAATGCAAGGAACGAAATAATGCGCTCCGGTCTTATCGCCCAGAAAGTCGGTATGACCCGGCTGTTTACCGCAGAAGGTGAGCATGTTCCGGTTACCGTGCTGAAGGTTGATGGCTGTCATGTCATCGCTGTTCGCACGCAGGATCGGGATGGTTACACAGCGGTCCAGCTTGGTGTTGGTACTGCCAAGGTTAAGAATGTGTCCAAAGCTATGCGTGGTCACTTTGCTGCTGCAAAAGTGGAGCCGCGCAAGAAAGTTGCTGAGTTTCGAGTTAGTCCCGAGTGTCTTCTTGATTCAGGGGTTGAGTTGTCTGTTGATCACTTCGTTGTTGGTCAGTTGGTTGATGTTGTTGGCACCTCTATCGGTAAGGGCTTTGCTGGTGGAATGAAGCGCCACAATTTCCGTGGCCTTGAAGCGACGCATGGCGTCTCTGTATCCCATAGATCTCACGGATCAACCGGTAACCGTCAAGATCCCGGTCGTGTGTTCAAGGGCAAAAAGATGGCAGGCCATCTGGGTGCTGAGCGCGTGACTTTGCAGAATTTGAAGATTGTCTCTACGGATTCCGAGCGGGGCCTGCTTCTGGTGAGGGGCGCCGTCCCTGGTTCCGAGGGGGGTTGGGTCTTGGTTCGTGATGCGGTCAAGAAAGGAATACCTGAAGGGGCTCCCTTGCCGGCCGGTGTCAAGGTTTCTTCTGGAGTCTCTTCTTCTGAGGATTCTGCCGGAAGTGAGAGCAAGGAATAGGCTGTCATGAAGCTGGACGTTATTAGCCTTGAAAATAAGGCAGTAGGAACTATCGAGTTGCCCGATGATATTTTCGGCCTTGATGTTCGTTCCGATATTTTACAGCGCGTTGTGCGTTGGCAGCTTGCGCGGCGTCAGTCTGGTACGCATCAAACGAAGACCATTTCCATGGTCTCTGGGACAACCCGCAAGCCTTTCAAGCAGAAAGGGACCGGGCGTGCTCGTCAGGGGTCAATGCGTGCTACCCAGTTTAGGGGTGGCGGTGTTGCCTTCGGTCCTGTTGTGCGATCTCATGCGCATGACCTGAACAAAAAGTTCAGGAAGCTTGGTTTGAAGACTGCTTTGTCCGCAAAGGCGCGTGAGGGTAAACTGGTTGTTGCCGACTTTGCGGGTGTGACTGGGAAGACTAAGGACTTGGCTCTTCAGGTTAAGGCATTGGGCTGGTCGTCTGTACTGGTTGTTGATGGTGCTGAGGTCGATGCTCTGTTTGCTCGCGCAGCCTCAAATATTCCAGGGCTGTCGTTTTTGCCAACTCAGGGTGCCAATGTTTACGACATCTTGCGTCGGGATACGCTTGTTCTGACTCGTGCGGCTGTTGAAAAGCTGGAGGAGCGCCTGAAATGAAGTGCCGTGCAGTCAAAGTCTCGAAAGAGCGCATGTACGACATCATAAAAAGCCCGGTTATTACCGAGAAGGCTACTATGGCGTCTGAATACGGTCAGGTTACCTTCCGTGTGCCCTTGGATGCTTCGAAGCCTGAGATTAAGGCTTCTGTTGAGGGTGTTTTTGGTGTGAAGGTTCGGGCGGTTAATGTCTCGATCACGAAGGGCAAGCTCAAGCGTTTCCGTGGTACCGTCGGGCGGCGTTCCGATGTAAAGAAAGCCATGGTCAGGCTTGTTGAAGGTCAGTCTATCGATGTGATGACGGGAGTCTGAGGTCTATGGCACTGAAAACATTCAACCCTGTTACGCCGAGTACGCGCCAGCTCGTTCTGGTGGATCGTTCCGGATTGTGGAAGGGGAAGCCTGTCAAGTCCCTGACGGAGGGGCTGACAAAGTCTGGCGGTCGTAACAATACGGGGCGTATTACCTCGTGGCAGCGCGGTGGCGGTCATAAGCGTCGTTACCGGATTGTCGATTTCAAGCGTAATGAAAAACTCGGTATGAGTGCCACTGTCGAGCGCTTGGAATACGATCCAAATCGGACTGCTTTTATTGCTCTTATCACGTATGAAGACGGAAAGCAGGCGTATATCCTTGCTCCTCAGCGTTTGAAGGCAGGCGATGTCGTTGTTTCTGCTGAGAAGGCAGACATTAAGCCCGGTAATTCTATGCCTCTGAAGAACATGCCCGTTGGCACGATTGTGCATAACGTGGAGATGAAGCAAGGCAAGGGAGGGCAGATAGCACGCTCAGCTGGATCCTATGTCCAGTTGGTTGGTAAAGATGCTGGTTATGCCCAGTTGCGCCTATCCTCTGGTGAAGTGCGCTTGGTGCGCGGCGAGTGTATGGCGACTGTTGGCGCCGTCTCCAACCCTGACCATCAGAACATAAATTTGGGGAAGGCTGGCAGAAGCCGCTGGCTTGGTCGGCGTCCACATGTGCGTGGCGTTGCAATGAACCCCGTTGATCACCCGCATGGTGGTGGTGAAGGCCGTACTTCCGGTGGTCGCCATCCAGTTACCCCGTGGGGCAAGCCTACGAAGGGTAAGAAAACCCGCAGCAACAAGGCTACTGACAGACTGATCATGCGGTCACGTCATCAGGCCAAGAAGAAGTAACGGAGAACGGACGTGGCTCGCTCTGTTTTGAAGGGACCGTTCGTCGACGGTTATATGCTGAAGAAAGCCGATGCTGTGCGCAGCTCCGGCAGGAATGAGGTGGTGAAGACTTGGTCTCGGCGCTCGACCATTCTGCCGCAGTTTGTCGGTATTACGTTTGGTGTCCACAATGGGCACAAGTTCGTCCCCGTTCTGGTGACCGAAAATATGGTTGGTCACAAGTTTGGTGAATTTGCGCCAACCCGTACTTATTACGGGCATGCTGCGGACAAGAAGGCGAAGAGGAAATAACATGGGTAAGCCTAATGCCCCGCGTGCGTTGGCAGATAATGAGGCCCGTGCCTTTGCTGCCACTATACGGACCAGTCCGCAAAAGCTGAACGTTGTTGCGTCGTCCATTCGTGGGTTGAGTGCCGAGAAAGCCTTGACTTCCTTGATGTTCAATGCACGCCGTGTTTCTGGCGAGGTCCGTAAGGTTTTGCAGTCTGCAATTGCCAATGCGGAGAACAACCACCAACTTGATGTTGATCGTCTGGTTGTGGCTGAAGCCTTTGTTGGTAAGGCGATGGTTATGAAGCGCTGGCGTGCCCGTGCTCGTGGACGTACTGGAAAGATCCTGAAGCCATTCTCGAACCTTACAATCGTGGTGCGTGAGCGCGAGGAGTCTGAATAATGGGTCAGAAAGTAAATCCGATCGGCTTGCGTCTTGGTATTAACAGGACTTGGGATAGCCGCTGGTTTGCGGAAGGCGACTACGCGGATCTTTTGCATGCTGATTTGCGCATTCGCAAGTACCTGAAGAAGCGTCTGCATCAAGCAGGTATCTCCCGTATTATTATTGAGCGTCCTGCCAAGAAGGCGCGTATTACAATACATACGGCTCGTCCGGGTGTTGTTATCGGGAAGAAAGGATCTGATATTGAGGTGCTTCGTAGCGATCTGTCGAAGATGACAGGAAGCGAAGTGCACCTCAATATCGTCGAGATTCGCAAGCCGGAGACAGATGCTCAGTTGATTGCGGAAAGCATTACCAGTCAGCTGGAGCGGCGGGTGGCGTTTCGCCGTGCGATGAAGCGTGCGATCCAGTCTGCAATGCGTCTTGGTGTTGAAGGGATTCGTATAAATAGCTCGGGACGTTTGGGTGGGGCTGAAATTGCTCGTACCGAATGGTATCGGGAAGGGCGGGTTCCTCTTCATACCTTGAGAGCGGATTTAGACTACGGCCAAGCTACAGCATTCACCACCTACGGGGCTTGTGGTGTGAAGGTTTGGGTCTATAAGGGTGAGATTCTTGAGCACGATCCTATGGCTCAAGAGCGGCGTGCCCAGGAGCAGGCGGCAGCTCGTTGAGCTGTCGCACCTGCTGTGAACTAAAGGACGAATACAATGCTTTCGCCGAAACGTACAAAGTTCCGCAAGGCGCATAAAGGCAGGATCCACGGAAATGCCAAAGGTGGATTTAGCCTGAACTTCGGCCAGTTTGGCCTGAAGGCTCTGGAGCCAGAGCGTATTACCGCGCGCCAGATTGAGGCTGCTCGCCGTGCTGTGACCCGCGCTATGAAGCGCCAAGGTCGCGTGTGGATTAGAATTTTCCCTGACCTCCCTGTTTCCAGGAAGCCTGCTGAAGTCCGCATGGGATCGGGAAAAGGTGCGCCTGAATACTGGGTCGCTCGCGTTCATCCTGGGCGCGTTATGTTTGAGATTGATGGCGTATCGGAAGATGTGGCTCGGCACGCTCTTGAACTGGCTGATGCCAAGCTTCCGATCAAGACGAAGTTCGTTACTCGTTTGGGTGGAGAGGCGTAATGATGAGCATTGCGAAAGAGTTGCGTGACAAGACGCCCGAGCAACTGATTGATCACTTGGTTGGCTTAAAGAAAGAGCAGTTTAATCTGCGTTTCCAGAAGGCTACAGGACAGCTTCAGAACACCTCCCGTCAGCGGCAGGTTAAAAAAGATATAGCCCGGGTTAAAACAGTGCTTCACGAACGTAAGGCTGCTGTGTAATATCGCCGGCTTGTCGCTATAAGGAGCGAAAAGTAAGACTATGCCCAAGCGTATCCTACAGGGCGTGGTGGTGAGTGATGCTATGGATAAGACCATTGTGGTTAAAGTCGAGCGTCGCTTCATGCACACGCTGTATAAAAAGTTCATCAAGCGGTCCAAGAAGTATGCCGCTCATGATGAGGCCAATCGCGCAAAGGTTGGCGATGTCGTTCGTATTCGCGAATGTCGTCCTGTCTCCAAGCGTAAATGCTGGGAGCTTTTTGCGGACTCTGCCGACTAAGGTCATGGGTTCCGGTTTAATTTGACTTTTAAGGATTTAAACCATGATTCAGATGCAGACCAGCCTGGATGTCGCTGATAATAGCGGCGCGCGTCGGGTGCGGTGCATCAAGGTTCTGGGCGGTTCCAAGCGTAAAGCTGCCAGTGTCGGCGATGTGATCCGGGTCTCTGTAACAGGAGCAATACCCCGGGGTCGCGTCAAGAAGGGCTCTGTGGAGCTTGCCGTTGTGGTGCGCGTTGCCGCCCCCGTTCGCCGTGCGGACGGAACCATGATCCGCTTTGATCGTAATGCTGCTGTGCTTATTAATAAGCAGGGTGAGCCAGTGGGGACTCGTATTTTTGGTCCCGTTGTTCGCGAGCTGCGTGCCAAGAAGTACATGAAAATCATATCGCTTGCCCCGGAGGTGCTGTAATTATGCAGAAGATCCGCAAGGGTGACACAGTTATCGTTCTTGCAGGCAAAGATGCTGGCAAGAAGGGTGAGGTGATTCGTGCTATTCCTTCCGAGGGTCGCGTTGTGGTCAAGGGCGTTAACGTAGTGAAACGTCACTTGCGTCCGACGCAGACGAGCCAAGGGGGTATTCTCGAGAAAGAAGCCTCTATTCACGTTTCCAACGTGGCTCATGTTGATCCCAAGGACGGAAAAGCGACGCGAGTTGGTTTTCGTGTCCTCGATGATGGCTCGAAGGTTCGCTTTTCAAAGCGGTCCGGCGAAGTCATAGCGAATTGAGGAGAATGTCTATGGCTGCGCGTCTTCGTGAGCAGTATGACACGGTTATTCGTAAGGCTCTTCAGGATAGGTTTGGTTACGCCAATCCCATGGAGATTCCCAAGTTGACCAAGGTGGTCATTAATATGGGGGTTGGTGAAGCCTCCCAAGATCGGAAAAAAATTGAAGGTGCAATTTCCGATTTGACCGCTATTTCTGGCCAGAAACCAGTTCCTACGCGTTCGAAAAAGTCGATTGCAGGCTTTAAGCTTCGCGAAGGTATGGTGATTGGCTGCAAGGTCACCTTGCGTTCTGATCGGATGTATGAGTTTCTTGATCGTCTTATTACGATTGCCCTTCCTCGTGTTCGCGATTTCCGCGGTTTGAACGGGAAAGCCTTTGATGGTCGTGGGAATTATAATATGGGCTTGAAGGAGCAGATTATTTTCCCTGAGATCAGCTACGATCAGGTCGACAAGGTGCGTGGTATGGATATCACCATCTGCACGACCGCCAAAACTGATGACGAGGCCCGGGTTCTGCTTGAGCAGTTCCAGGTTCCGTTCGTCAAGGCGTAAGGGCGGGGAGTAGGTTTTATGGCGAAAGTTAGCTCTGTTGAGAAAAATAAAAAACGTGCGCGCATGGTGAAGCAGTATGCTGACCGTCGTGCCGCGTTGAAAGCTCTGATCTCAGGCAAAGATACTTCCCCCGAGGAGCGCATGGCTGCTGTTCTGAAGCTCAGTTCTTTGCCCCGCAACTCGTCTTCGATACGTTACCGTAATCGTTGTGAGGTTACGGGACGCCCGCGTGGTGTTTACCGTAAATTCCGAATGGGTCGTGTTATTTTGCGCGACCTGGCGTCCCAGGGTCAGATCCCTGGCATGGTCAAGTCAAGCTGGTAAGGAGGACAGACCATGTCAATGACTGATCCCGTGGGTGATATGATCACCCGTATCCGTAACGGTCAACGTGCAGGGAAATCCAGCGTTATTTCCCCCGCCTCCGGCTTGCGTGCCGGGGTTCTGGAGGTTCTGGTGCGCGAAGGTTATATTCGCGGTTATGAACGCTACGTTGTTCGTCCTGGTGTTGAGGAGCTTCGTGTTGAGCTCAAGTATCACGAAGGAAAGCCTGTCATTCAGGAAATAAGCCGTGTTTCGACGCCCGGTCGGCGCCGTTACTCCAAGATCAAGGATCTTCCTAAGGTCTATAACGGTCTCGGTATCTCTATTCTCTCAACCCCGCGTGGGTTGATGAGCGACCATGAGGCCCGCCTTGCCAATGTTGGCGGCGAAGTCCTGTGTCGCGTATTCTGAGGAGGGTGCCTGGATGTCTCGCGTAGGAAAGTATCCGGTTGAAGTTCCTCAGGGTGTTTCTGTGACCATTGCTAATGGCATTGTATCAGCTAAAGGGAAGCTTGGTGAGTTGAGTTTCACTCTCTCGCCCGACTTGGTTGATGCAAAGCTGCAGGATGGCAAGGTTGTTGTGTCTCCTGTCGGTGATTCCAAGAATTCCCGTATGATGTGGGGAACAACCCGCGCCCGTATTGCCAACTTGGTGAAGGGTGTCTCAGAGGGCTTCCGGAAGAATCTGGAAGTGGTAGGTGTTGGTTACAAGGTTGCGGTGCAGGGTAAGAATCTTCAGCTTGCCCTTGGTTTCTCGCATGATGTGATCTTCCCGATCCCGGATAATGTCGTAATTAAGGCTCCGCAGCCGACACAGATCGAGATCAGTGGTATGGACAAACAAGTTGTTGGCCAGGTCGCTGCTGAGATTCGCGCATACCGTCCGCCAGAGCCCTATAAGGGTAAGGGCGTCAAGTATGTTGGCGAGCAGATTCTGCGTAAGGAAGGCAAGAAGAAGTAAAGGCGAACGGAAATGGCGAAAAATTTGTCTCTTTTCGAGCGCCGCCGCGATCGCGTGCGGTATCAGCTCAGGAAGAAGGCCGCCGGGCGTTTGCGCCTTTCGGTTTTCCGCTCATCCAAGCATATCTATGCTCAAGTTATTGACGATGCCAAGGGATGTACCCTTGTTGCTGCCTCGACCTTGGACAAAGGATTGCGTGAGCATTTGAAAACCGGTGCCGATACAGTAGCTGCCGCTGCTGTGGGCAAACTGGTGGCCGAGCGGGCTCTTGAAGCCGGCGTTAAAGATGTCGTGTTCGATCGTGGGGGCTATGTGTTCCACGGCCGGGTGAAAGCTCTGGCGGATGCGGCGCGTGAAGGCGGACTTTCGTTCTAAAGGATAGTCGAGATGGCACGTACCCCCACTGCTGAACGCTCCTCTCAGGAGCGTCGTGATCGTCGTGATCGCGATCGTGCTCCGGAGCGTGAGCGCGAGGATGAGTTCACCGACAAGCTTGTATCTATTAATCGTGTTGCCAAAGTGGTCAAAGGTGGCCGTCGTTTTGGCTTTGCTGCGGTCGTTGTTGTTGGTGACAGCAAAGGCCGTGTCGGGTTTGGCACGGGCAAGGCCCGTGAGGTTCCTGAGGCTATTCGCAAGGCCAGTGAAAGAGCGAAGCGCGGCTTGGTTCGCGTTCCCTTGCGTGAAGGGCGCACTTTGCACCATGATATTTCCGGTCACTTTGGTGCCGGCCATGTTGTTTTGAGATCTGCTCCTGCGGGTACCGGCATCATTGCCGGCGGTCCGATGCGTGCAGTGTTTGAGACTATGGGTGTCCAAGATATTGTTGCCAAGTGTGTTGGTTCTACCAACCCTTACAACATGATCAGGGCTACGTTTGCTGCATTAGCAAATCTTGAGAGCCCGCGGATGGTTGCTGCAAAGCGTAATAAGAAAGTTGGCGAAATCGTCAGTCGTCGTGAAATGACGGGTGCTGCTGAGGCAGACGCCGCCTCTGCTGAATAAGGAGACGGAATGATGGCCCAGAAAAAAACGCTGACAGTTATGCAGACAGGAAGCCCGATTGGCCGCAAGGCCGACCAGAGAGCAACTCTGGTTGGGCTTGGTCTGAACAAGATCAATCGCACCCGGGTATTGGAAGATACACCGTCGGTGCGTGGGATGATTGCCAAGGTGGCTCATCTCGTGAAGGTCGTAGAGGCGTAAGCCGACTCGGAAGAGGCGAGGGGCATTTGGTCTTCGCTTGTTTCCGGGGTTAGTAAGACAGGATCCTTCAATATGAAGTTAAATCAATTACGCGATAACGAAGGTGCAACCAAGAAACGGATGCGCGTTGGTCGTGGTATAGGCTCTGGTAAGGGAAAAACCGGTGGCCGTGGCGTCAAGGGGCAGAAATCCCGTACAGGTGTTTCAATCAATGGCTTCGAGGGTGGGCAAATGCCTATCTATCGTCGTCTTCCCAAGCGTGGCTTCACCAATATATTCCGTAAAGACTATGTTGCAGTGAATCTCGGACGTCTCCAGACAGCAATTGATGCAGGCAAGCTGGATATATCTGCTGTTATTACAGCCGAGAAGCTGGTCTCTGCAGGTGTTGTGCGTCGTATTCGCGATGGCATTCGTCTTCTGGGGCATGGTGATTTCAGTGCGAAGGTAACCATCGAAGTTGCAGGTGCTTCCCGTTCTGCTGTCGACGCAGTAGAAAAACTGGGTGGCAAGGTTGTGATGTTGGCTGCCCCTGTTATCGAAGGCGAGACGACCTGATCGCACGATCAAGATAAGACGTTGGCCTTGTGCTAGGTTATCGTCTGCTCTTGCGGGGAGCGTCGGCAGATGGTGCTTTGGTAGCACCAGTGTCAGACTGCTCCCCGTTGTACATTTTTGATACCTGGAGCGTCGCATGGCTTCTGCTGCCGAGCAACTTGCTGCCAATATGAACTGGGGCGTTTTCGCCCAGGCTACGGAGCTGAAAAAGCGCATTTGGTTCACCTTGGGTGCGCTGATTGTGTATCGTCTCGGCACGTATATTCCTTTGCCTGGCATTGACCCACACGCATTGGCAGACGTTTTTTCCCGTAATCAGGGTGGCATCCTTGGGATGTTTGACATGCTGGCTGGCGGTGCCCTCAGCCGTATGACTCTGTTTGCTCTTAATATTATGCCTTATATTTCGGCCTCTATTATTCTTCAGCTTCTGACGACAATGGCGCCGTCAATGATTGCTCTGAAGAAAGAGGGTGAGGCTGGTCGTAAGAAAATTAATCAATACACTCGTTACCTTACTGTTGTGATTGCAGCGTTCCAAGCTTGGGCAATCGCGGCTGGTCTTGAGGCCATGACTGGTAGCAGTGGCGCTGTTGTTGTTGATCCTGGTCTTTTCTTTCGCTTCACAACCGTCGTGACCCTTGTTGGTGGGACGATGTTTCTCATGTGGCTGGGAGAGCAGATAACGGCAAGAGGTGTTGGTAATGGTATCTCGCTTATTATCTTCGCTGGTATTGTAGCAAATCTACCGCAGGCTCTTGTTGCTACTCTGGAGCTGGGCCGCACTGGGGCATTGCACCCGTTGTTGATCCTTGTTCTTCTTTTGATGGCTGTTGGCGTTATTGCCTTTATTGTGTTTATGGAACGTGCGCAACGTCGTATTCTGATACAATATCCAAAGCGTCAGGTAGGTAATCGTTTGTATGGTGGTGAAAGTACGCACCTGCCATTGAAGATTAATACTGCAGGTGTGATACCGCCCATTTTTGCTAGCTCAATACTGTTGCTGCCTACAACTGTGGCCAGTTTTTATGCGGGCAGTGGACCTGATTGGCTTCAGGGACTGGTCGGTTGGCTTGGTCATGGGCAACCCGTTTATATGTTGCTATATGCTGCGCTGATTGCGTTCTTCGCTTTCTTCTACACAGCTGTTGTTTTTAATCCCCATGAAACGGCAGATAATCTGAAGAAGCACGGTGGGTTTATTCCGGGCATTCGTCCGGGAAAGAATACGGCAGAGTATATGGATTACGTGTTGACCCGTCTAACGGTCGTTGGCGCTCTTTATCTTGTCTTTATTTCCATTCTGCCCGAGATTCTGATTACACGTTTAGCTGTTCCATTTTACTTTGGTGGGACCAGCCTTCTGATTGTTGTCAGTGTGACTATGGATACCGTTACGCAGGTCCAGTCTCATCTGTTGGCACATCAATATGAAGGGCTTATCAGAAAGTCGAAGTTGAAAGGGCGGCGAGGCTGATGGCGGGAAAAAGACTGATTCTTATGGGGCCTCCCGGTGGTGGCAAGGGAACTCAGGCGCAGAGGCTTCGTGAACGCTACGGCATTGTCCAGCTTTCAACAGGCGAAATGCTTCGCGCTGCTGTAGCTGCAAAGAGTGCAACGGGCTTGAAGGCAAAGGCCGTGATGGATAGCGGTCATCTGGTTTCAGATGAGATCGTCATTAATCTGATAGATGACCGACTGGATTGTGATGATGCTCGTCAGGGCTTTATTCTGGATGGTTTTCCGCGCAATGTTGCTCAAGCAGAGGCGCTTGACGTGCTGATAGCCAAGAAGGGTGTTGTGCTGGATGCTGCTATCGAGTTGCAGGTGCCCGATGATCTTCTCGTTGAGCGGATTGTAGGGCGTTTTACCTGCGATGCGTGTGGGGCCGGCTATCATGATACCTTCAAGAATCCCAAAGCCGTAGGTGTTTGCGATTCGTGTGGGGGGACCAAATTTTCCCGTCGTGCTGACGATAATGAAGACACGGTTCGCAAGCGTTTGGTTGCGTATCATGCGCAAACAGCACCCTTGATCCCCTATTATAAGGCGCGTAATCTCTTGTATGTTGTTGATGGCGCAAGAGACATTGATGTTGTTACAAGCGAGCTGGAGGCTTTTCTTGGTTCGTAAGGTGGGGTGTGCGTCAGGTTTCTGGCCTTGTGTGCCATAGGCATGGTTGACTTGCTGGTAGCAGTGAATATAATCGCGCTCCTTCCGAGTCTGACTGCGGACAGAAACATTGGCGGCATTCTTTGTCGTTTAGAAAATTTAAGGAGTACGGGCCTTGGCGCGTATCGCTGGCGTTAACATTCCGACCAACAAGCGCGTGGAAGTCGCGCTGACATATATTTATGGTATTGGTCCAAAGCATGCGAAAGATATCTGTGAAAAGATGTCCTTTGCGCCGTCCCTCAGGGTCAATCAAATGTCAGATGAAGATATTCTTCGTCTGCGTGAACTGATTGACAGTACCTATAAAGTCGAAGGTGACCTGCGTCGCGAAGTTGCGATGAATATCAAGCGCCTGATGGACCTTGGCTGCTATCGCGGTCTGCGCCATCGCAAGGGGCTTCCTGTTCGTGGCCAGCGTACCCACACCAATGCCCGTACCCGCAAGGGACCGGCAAAGCCGATCGCCGGCAAGAAGAAGTAATTAGAGAGAAGGCAAGATACGGCAATGGCCAAGGCAGCTGCTGCGCGTCCCCGTCGTCGCGAACGCAAAAATATCACGTCCGGAATTGCCCACGTGAATGCGACCTTCAACAACACAATCATTACCATAACGGACGTGCAGGGGAATTCAATCTCTTGGTCCTCTGCTGGTATGCAGGGCTTCAAGGGTTCCCGCAAATCCACGCCGTATGCCGCGCAGGTGGCTGCTGAAGATGCCTGTCGGAAGGCTCTTGATCATGGTATGAAGACCTTGGAAGTTGAGGTTGCTGGGCCGGGCTCTGGTCGTGAGTCCGCACTGAGAGCCTTGGTTTCAGCCGGGTTTACTGTTACCTCCATTCGTGATGTTACCCCTATACCGCACAATGGCTGTCGTCCGCGTAAGCGGCGTAGGGTCTGATTATCAGATTCGTTTTGTGTGACCGCCGCCCCGGACTATTCCGGGGCATGGCGGCTTTGGTGTGATGAACCGAATGCCGTGTTGCGATGAGGCTTCTTTTGATTCAGTCTTGTACTGATCCAAAGTTGGTTGTTGTCAGCACGGTTTGGCCTGGCCCCGTTAGCAAGAGGGTGCATCCGTGATCCAGAAAAACTGGCAGGAACTAATCAAACCGCAAAAACTCAACGTCGAGCCCGGTGACGATCCCGCGTGCACGGCAACCGTTGTTGCAGAACCGCTTGAGCGCGGCTTTGGCATGACCTTGGGCAATGCCCTGCGTCGTGTTTTGATGTCTTCCCTCCAGGGTGCGGCTGTTACCGCGATCCAGATTGAAGGCGTCCTCCACGAGTTTTCCTCTGTCCCCGGTGTCAGGGAAGATGTCACGGATATCATCCTGAATATCAAGGCTCTTGCCTTGAGAATGCAGGGTGAAGGTTCCAAGCGCATGACCCTTAAGGCAACAGGTCCGTGTGTTGTGACAGCCGGAAATATTGAGACTGGTCACGGCGTAGAGGTGCTGAATCCCGATTTGGTGATTTGTCATCTTGATACCAATGCCTCCTTTAACATGGAGTTGACCGTTGATACCGGCAAGGGTTACGTGCCGGCTGCAAATAATCGTTCCGAGGATTCACCTATTGGCCTGATCCCGGTTGATTCGATTTTTGCTCCGGTTCGTCGTGTGTCCTATCGCGTTGAGAATGCGCGTGTTGGTCAGGTGACGGACTATGACAAGTTGGTCATGAACGTAGAGACCAATGGTGCTGTGACGCCGGAAGATGCTGTTGCTTTGGCAGCCCGTATTCTTCAGGATCAGCTTGCTCTCTTCATCAATTTTGACGAGCCGCAGGCTGCTTCCGAGGCGTATAAAGAAGATGATCTGCCATTCAATCGCAATCTTCTGAGGAAGGTTGACGAGTTGGAGTTGAGTGTTCGTTCGTTCAATTGCCTGAAGAACGACAATATTTGTTACATTGGTGATCTGGTTCAGAAGACCGAGGCAGAGATGCTTCGTACGCCGAACTTTGGTCGTAAGTCCTTGAATGAGATCAAGCACCTGCTTGCGCACATGTCCCTGCACCTTGGCATGGAAGTGCCGAACTGGCCGCCTGAGAATATTGAAGAACTTGCCAAGAAGCTTGAAGATCCCTATTGATCATCGGCTCCGGCCTGCTTCCTTAGAACTGTGTTCTTGAGCAGGCCGGTATTGTTTTGATTTAGGGACATAATGTCCCAGTCTTGTTCTGCATCGCTTCCATAAGTTTAAAACTGGCGGCGGGAACAAGAACTTTGATCGGCTCCGCGAGCGGGGCCAAGAAACTGGAAAGGAAACAGCCATGCGTCACGGAATGTCCGGCCGCAAGCTTAATCGCACGTCGTCCCACCGTAAGGCTATGTTTGCCAACATGGCTGCTGCTCTGATCCGGCACGAGCAAATTCGTACCACTTTGCCCAAGGCAAAGGATCTGCGTCCGATTGCCGAGAAGCTGATTACGCTTGCCAAGCGCGGCGATTTGCATGCTCGCCGTCAGGCGATTGCTCAGATTGGTGACGAGACAGTTGTCAGCAAGTTGTTTTCTGTTCTGGCAGAGCGTTATCAGGGCCGGCCCGGTGGCTATACGCGCGTTCTGAAGGCCGGTTTCCGCTATGGTGACTGTGCCCCCATGGCGATTATCGAGCTGGTTGATCGTGATCCTGCTGCCAAGGGTGCCGAAGACAAGGCCCGTGTTGCAGCAGAACTGGCAGCTGCCGAGCAGGAATAATCAATCTGCCGCGTGTGTTATTCTAGAGGGCAGCCTGATCAGGCTGCCCTTTCTGCTTTGTGGCCTTGGATGCTAATCTGGGCTGGTATTTCGTGTTTTGATACCCCACGTTACAAGTAGGCTGTGTCGTGTTGGTGAGGATGCTGTTGTGCGTTTTTTGAATCTGGTGTTGCTGTGTTTGATGATAGGCCCCGTCTGGTCTGTTGCAAGTGCAAATCCTGAGGTTCCATCCTCTCGTCAGCAGGTGAGCCTTTCGTTTGCTCCGGTTGTGAAGCGTACTGCTCCGGCTGTTGTGAACATTTACACTAAAAAGGTTATCGTTACCCGTGAGACGCTGCCTTTGATGGCAGATCCTTTCTTTCGTCGTTTTTTGGGGGATGCCCCGGGTTTCGGTATTCCCCGTGAGCGGATTCAAAACTCTTTAGGGTCAGGGGTTATCCTGCGTCCGGATGGTGTTGTCGTTACGAATAACCACGTTATCGATGGCGCGGCCGAGATTACAGTTGTCCTTTCCGATCGCAGGGAGTTTGAGGCAGAACTGGTCGGAGCGGATCCTCGTACAGATTTAGCGGTTCTAAGACTGAAGGATGGGCCGCAATCCCTTCCTTTTCTTGAGTTGGCTGATTCTGGTGTTTTGGAGGTCGGAGATCTGGTGATTGCGATCGGGAATCCTTTTGGGGTTGGGCAAACAGTCACCAGTGGTATCGTGTCTGCATTGGCGCGGACCAATATCGGTGTCTCTGATTACCGTTCATTTATTCAGACCGATGCTGCCATTAATCCCGGTAATTCAGGTGGGGCCTTGGTTACGACGGATGGTCGTCTGGCTGGTGTCAATACGGCGATCTACAGCCGCGATGGCGGTAGTCTGGGGCTGGGTTTTGCTATTCCTGCCAATATGGTGAACACGACGGTCAAAAGTATTCTGGCGACAGGAAAGGCCGTTCGTCCTTGGCTTGGTGCTGGTGGACAGGTCGCTGATTCAAAGCTGGTTGAGTCCCTGGGACTGGATCGTCCGGGTGGTGTGCTGGTGGCACGTGTTGATCCTGATAGTCCGGCTGATCGGGCTGGATTGAAACGCGGCGATGTGGTTATCGCTGTTAACGGTCATGATGTGATGGATTGGCAGGCCCTGCGTTATCAGATTGCCAGTTTGGAGCTGGGAAGCCGGGCGGAGCTGTCGGTTATTCGCAAAGGTAAGCCGGTTCAGCTTGCTTTTGCCCTGGAGCCACCGCCGGAAAACCCGCCGCGTCAGGAAACGGAAATCAAGGGACCCCGCAATCCCCTGGATGGTATCCGTCTGGCAAATGCCAACCCAGCCTTGGCAGAGGAAACCGGGTGGGATGTTTTTACAGGACAGGTTGTTGTGACAGCGGTGCGTCGTAATGGCTATGCCGCTCGTCTTGGCATACAGCCTGGTGATGTCTTGCAGTCCATCAACAGCAAGAAAGTGATTGCGGTGCCTGACGCGGTTACCCTGTTGGATCAGCCCGCTCCGGGAGGGTGGCTCATTACCGTTCTTCGTGACGGCAATGTTATGAACTTCCGGATCCGGTGATGATGACAGGATTGTTTGAACAGGCTGCGCCACGTCCGCTCGCAGATCGTCTCAGGCCCCAGCAGCTTTCGGATGTGGTAGGGCAGCCTCACCTTCTGGCAGAGGATGGGCCCCTGGGGCGCATGCTGCGGACACAGCGCTTGTCCTCGATTATCCTCTGGGGGCCTCCGGGGTGTGGAAAGACCACGATTGCCCGGCTTCTGGCCGAACAGACGGAGCTTCATTTTGAACCCCTGTCAGCTGTTTTTTCCGGTGTGGCCGATTTGCGCAAGGTCTTTGATGCTGCCAAACAGCGGCGTTCTGTCGGCCGGGGCACCTTGTTGTTTGTGGACGAGATCCACCGTTTCAACCGTGCCCAGCAGGATGCTTTTTTGCCCTACGTGGAGGACGGAACCATTACCCTAGTCGGGGCAACCACCGAGAACCCCAGCTTCGAGCTGAATGCTGCTTTGCTGTCGCGGGCGCGGGTCCTTGTTCTCAGGCGTCTGGACGATGATGCGCTGGAGCAGCTTCTGGCCCGCGCAGAAGAGATCATGGCCCGGCCTTTGCCCCTAGAACCTGATGCGCGTGAGCAAATGCGGGCGATGGCCGATGGTGACGGGCGCTATATGCTTGCGATGGCCGAAGAGGTTTTTGGAAGCGCAACCGGTGTCTTCCTGGGGACAGAGGATCTGGTTCGCCTGCTTCAGAAGCGGGCTCCCGTTTATGACAAGGACCGGGAGGGGCACTATAATCTGATTTCCGCCTTGCATAAGTCCCTTCGGGGATCGGACCCGGATGCGGCTCTGTACTGGTGCGCTCGTATGATCGAGGGTGGTGAGGATCCTGCCTATATTCTGCGCCGGCTTGTCCGGTTTGCTGTGGAGGATATCGGTCTGGCCGACCCTGCGGCTCTGGATCAGGCGATTGCGGCATGGGATGCCTTTGACCGGCTGGGGTCTCCGGAAGGAGATCTGGCCTTGGCTCAGCTTGTCCTGTATCTGGGGACAGCCCCGAAATCCAATGCGGCTTATGTGGCCTGGAAGGCGGCCCGCAAGGCGGCCCGGCAAACTGGGTCGCTGATGCCTCCGCCCCATATTCTCAATGCCCCGACTGCCTTGATGAAGACTTTGGGGTATGGGGCGGGGTATGCCTATGATCATGATCAACCGGATGGATTCTCCGGGCAGGACTATTTCCCCGAGGGGATGGAGCGGGTGCCGTTCTATAACCCTCCCGAGCGTGGATTCGAGAGGGAAATACGCCGCCGTCTGGATTACTGGGGCCGATTGCGGGCCCGTCGTATCGCGATGAAAGGCAAGCTATGAGCGTGTGGGCTGTTGTGGCAGTGGCGGTTGGCGGGGCCTTGGGGTCTGTGCTGCGGTATGCTGTGATGGCGGGTGTTGGGCGTTGGGCTGGATCGGGCTTTCCGTGGGGTACTCTGGTGGTCAATATTGCCGGGTCCCTGATTATGGGGGTTCTGGTCGAGATTGTTGCCAGAAAATGGTCATTACCTGCTTTCTGGCAGGTTTTTTTGTTTGTCGGCGTTCTTGGTGGGTTTACAACCTTCTCTACGTTTTCCCTGGATCTGGCGATGCTGATGGATCGTCATGCCGGTCTGGCTGCTGTTTATGCGGTTGGATCCGTTGTGGTGGGAACGGCAGCCCTGTTTGTGGGGATGGCCTTGGTACGCTGGAGTATGTCATGAGTGTTCAATTGATCCCTGTTGCGGCAGACGAAGCTGATGTGCGTCTGGATCGCTGGTTCCGCCGCCGTTGGCCGGCTGTATCCCAGGGACGTCTGGAAAAGTTGTTGCGCACGGGGCAGGTGCGTGTTGATGGGCGCCGTGCCAAGGCAGGGCAACGGCTTGAAGCAGGGCAGGTGGTCAGAATTCCCCCTCTGCCGGCAGATCCAGAAGACCACGCCGATGCAATGCCGGCTCGCAGTGCCGCACCTGCCATTCGCCCTGATGATGAGGCGATGATCTTGGAATCCATTCTGTACCATGATGATGATGTCATTGTGCTGAACAAGCCACCCGGTCTGGCGGTGCAGGGAGGGACCAATACCAAGGTGCATGTTGACGCCCTGCTGGATGTCCTGCGTTTTGACAGCCGGGAGCGCCCCCGTCTGGTGCATCGTCTGGACAAGGATACCTCTGGCATTCTGGTTCTGGCCCGCTCCGCCCGCTCTGCGTCTGCCTTGGCGGCGGCGTTCCGTTCCCGCGCTGCCCGCAAGATCTACTGGGCGCTGGTTGTCGGGTATCCCAATCCGTCCCGGGGGAGTATCCGGGCACCGGTTGCCAAGGTTCCGGTCGCTGGCGTTGAGAAGATGGAAGTCAATGTGGAAGAGGGGCAGGCCGCCCGTACCGAGTTTGCGGTTCTGGACAAGGCCGGGCGCTGTGTAACCTGGCTGCATCTGGAGCCATTGACCGGCCGTACCCATCAGTTACGTGTTCATTGTGCCTATCTGGGAACGCCAATTCTGGGGGATGGGAAATATGGCGGGGCCGAGGCCCATATTCAGGGCGAAGGTATATCGCGGAAGCTGCATCTGCATGCGCGGGCGCTGCGTATCCCGCATCCGTCAGGGCGCGGGGAGTTGACGATACAGGCCCCACTACCCAAGCATATGGCCAGTAGCTTTGAGGCCTTCGGGTTTGATGAGAAAGAGGTTTCTGATCCTTTTGCCGTGCTTCCGGAAACGACCCGCAAGAAAAAATGACCACGCCTCTACGTCTTGTGTTGTGGGATGTGGACGGGACACTTCTGAACTCCCGTTTCCTGATTCTGGAAACCATGCATGAGGCGTGCCGGCAAGAGAGGATTGCCTGCCCGTCTGCAAGCCTTGTTGCCCGTGGAACGGGGTTGCCTCTTGCGGACATGGTGGCCTTTGTTTTGCCAGATTATGATGCTGCTGTTCATCAGCGTGTGGCTGTGGCGTACCGTCGGATCTTTCCTGCATTGCGGGAGAAAGGCGATGGCCATGACCGTCTGTTCCCGCATATCCGGTTCGTGCTGGATGATTTGCGGAAGCAAGAGATCCTGATGGGGCTTGTTACGGGCATGGGACGCCGCGGTGTTCTTGCGTTTGTGGAGCGTTACGGTCTGGCGGATTACTTTGTGACGGTTGGTACAGCGGATGATGGGCCGGGAAAGCCCAGTCCCTTCCTTGTTTTACAGGCTGTTCGCCAGACAGGTGCAGAGCGGAAAAATACGGTTGTGATTGGTGATACATCTTTTGATATGATGATGGCCCGCGCTGCCGGGGTATCAGCCATTGGCGTGGCATGGGGCAATCATGATGTATCCGGGTTGTGGCAGGCTGGTGCTGAGGCTGTGGCAGAAGAGCCGGCAGTCTTGCCGGCATTGATCGGGCGTGTGTTGGGCAGGGGACAGGAATAATGCGTATTTCAACAGTGTTGAAGAGCCTTGTGGCTCTTGTTGTGGTGGCGGTTACTGGTGTGGCCGTTGTGTTGTCGACGCTGGACGTCAACAAATACAAGGACGTGGTCGCCGCCCAGGTTGAGGCCATGACAGGCCGTCGTTTGACCCTTGATGGAAATCTTGACCTTGCCTTGGGGTTCAGCCCGGCGATTGTTGTGAACCAAGCCAGCTTTGCGAATGCGTCTTGGGGATCGCGCCCTCACATGGTGTCAGTGGAACGGGTTGAGGCGGAACTGGCCCTGATTCCCGCCCTATTCGGCGATATCCGCGTTGGGCGTCTGGTTCTTGTCAGGCCGGATATCCTTCTGGAAACCAATGCCAAGGGGGTTGGAAATTGGGAATTCCCGGTTGGCAAGCCCGAGGGGCAGAAGAAGCCCGCGGCATCGGCACCGTCTGGATCCCCCGCACCTGATGCAGCCCCTTCGGCTGGGGCTCCTATACCCTTTTTGGCGTCGGTTCTGATCAAGGATGGCCGCCTGACTTGGCGGGATGGCAAGACCGGTACGACCAAGGTTCTTGAGCTTGCAGGTGTCAGTCTGGGGGCTTCGTCCCCTCATGATCCGGTTTCGCTGGATATCCGTGGTTCGTTTGATGCTGTCGGCTTTGATGTAGCCGGTGGGTTGGGGCCCGTTGCTGCCTTGTTGAACAAGGGCAGTGACGGGAAGCCTTGGCCCTTGTCTGTAAAGGGCGATGTTGGCGGCATTGATTTTACAGCCGATGGAGCCATCAAGGACCCGTTGTCCGGGGCTGGGTTGGCGTTGAAGCTGCATGTCCGTGCATCATCCTTGGAAAAGCTGAAGCCTTTGATCGGTGATGTTCCAAAAATTCCGGCTGTGGATCTTGCGGTGTCTGTTTCCGGTGGTGGAACAGCTTGGAAGGTATCGGATCTTGTCCTTTCATCCGGTTCGTCAAAAGTGACAGGGACCGTAGGGATAGAGACTGGGGGAGCTCGTCCTCGCGTGGATGTTGCCTTGCAGTCCCCTCTTCTTGACCTGAAGGCATTGCTGCCTTCATCACAGTCAGCAGGCAAGGCTGCACCAACCGCGGGTACGGGGTCTGTTTCTGCCGGGGGGGCGGCGGGTTCACATTCCGGCAAGGTCTTTTCAGCAGAGCGTCTTGATCTTTCCGGGCTGAAGGCTGTTGATGCCCGCTTTGATATTCAGGTATCTCGCTTGGTGATGCCTGATGCGGTTGAGCTTGAAGCCGTGGCGGCGAAAGGGGAATTGGTCAACGGGCGACTTGGCATTACACCAGCCAGCATGCGCTTGGGGGATGGAACCGTTACCGCCAACATTCACCTTGCTGCACCGGCTGGTCCCGCTGATTTCAAGCTTGATGCCAAGGCAGACAAGGTGGTTTTGGGCCGTGTGTTCAGCCAGATTGGTAAAACCGACTTGTTATCGGGTGTGCCTTCCGATGCCACGGTTTCGCTGAAAGCCAATGGGTCTTCGGTTGCTGCCCTCATGGCTTCCTTGGACGGTCGTATCCTCGTCCGTATGGGGGAGGGACGCATCAATAATGCCCTGATAGACTGGGCTGGTGCTGATATTCTCAACCAGTTGGCCGAGCAGCTGAATCCTGTCGGTAAGCGTGAGCCCAATACCCACCTGATGTGCGGCGTGATGAATGTGCAGGCCAACCATGGTGTACTGGGTTGGGACAAGCAGATTGCCTTTGAAACAGCCAAGATGAATGTGGTGTCATCAGGCAAAGTGGACCTTGGTCGGGAAGCTCTGGATGTCGGGGTCCGTCCGTCTGCCAAGGGAGGTGTCGGGGTTGGTGTCGGGGCGTTGGCCGATTTCCTGCGCTTGCAGGGTACATTGGCCAGTCCATCCATTGGTGTTGATGCCGCTGGTGTAGCCAAGACAGCCCTGTCCATAGCCGGTGCGCTGGCTGGCGGTGGCGGAGGCAAGAGCCTGTTGGGGGCCTTGCAGGGAGGGAATGCTGCGGGTTCGTCGTCTGCGGATCCATCGCCCTGTGCGACGGCCTTGGGGCAGGGAGGCAAATCCTCTTCCTCTGATGGGGCGCAACCGTCCAAACAGGCCCCGGCAGCACCCGATAACCCGGTTGATTCGATCAAGAAGGGGCTGAAAGGGCTTCTGCGCTAGAAGTGGTGCGTACATTGTGGAAAGTAAGTCAGTGATTTTGGAACAGATGCAACGGCCCCGGCGATTCTGGAAGCAGGCTGCCGTTTGTTGTAATGGTGATGCGGGATACGGCGTTGAGCTGGACGGCAAGTCTATCAACGTCGCTTCCGGCAGGCCGTTGCAGGTGCAGTCGCGTGTCTTGGCCGAAGCCATTGCCCGTGAATGGAATGATCAGGGGGACAGCCTGTCTTTTGCTGCCATGCCGATGACCCGGTTGGCCAGCGCGGCTGTGGATCGTATGGAAGATCAACGTTCAGCCCTGATTGAAGGGCTGATGGACCATGTACACGGTGATGTCCTTTTTTATCATGCCGCAGATCCGGCTGACTTGGTTGAGCTACAGGCTGTGACGTGGGGTCCGTTGCTGGCTTGGGCTGGGGATGTCTTGGGTGTAAAGCCCCTGACGACCCGTGGGCTTATGCCTGTGCAGCAGGACAGTGCTTATGTCGCCGCGATGAGGCAAGCCATAACTGGCCTGACCAACGAGATGCTGACCGTTTTCCATGGCGTTGCATCGGGCTGCAACTCGTTGATTCTTGCCTTGGCCCTCGTGCGTAGGCACATTGATGCGGCGACGGCTTTTGATGCCTCCCTTCTTGACGAGCTGTACCAGTCGTCTCTGTGGGGGGAGGATCACGAGGCCGTGCAACGCCGCACAGCTCTGCGCCATGATCTGGTGCAGATGGAGGTCTACGCTTCTTTGTTGGGCACGCGATAGTTCAGGATGTCTCGGCCTCTTCTTGGTCTGTGCATTGATGGCGCAGGAGAACCGGTGTCTGGGCAACAGCAAACAGAAGGGTCAGGGGCAGGATCCCGAAGACCTTGAAGCTGACCCAAGTATCTGTATCCATGGTTCGCCATACAATTTCGTTTACGCCTGCCAGCATGACGAAGTAGCCGATCCACAGCAGGCTCAGCAGTTTCCAGCCCTGTTCCGTCAGCTTGATGCTGCCATCGAGCAGGGTGCGCAGGAAGATCTTCCTGACAAGAAGCCCGCCGCCCAGAACAGCTGCCATGCCAAGGCTGAACAGGGTTGGCTTCAGCTTGATGAACATGTCGTTGTCGAGTGCAATCGTCAGCCCGCCTAGCACGCCAACAAAGCCCCCGCCGATCAGCAGCATGGGGGGAATGGTCTTGCTATTGAGATAGAAGATCCCCAACGAAATGATTAGTGCCACCATAAAGGCCGCTGTGGCTGTTACCAGTCCAAACCGACTGTTAGCAAAAAAGAAGATCAGTAAAGGGCCCATCTCTAGGGTAATTTTCAGCCATTTATTCATGACAGCTATGGTATCCGTGCAATATCTGTTTTCCGGTTAAGGGCGGCACCATGCCAGATTGCGGCATTTTGGGCAAATACTCCCTGTGTGCGGGGTTTCCTGTTCTCCTTTTCTGTATCGCCTGATATAAATCCCCCGTGTTTCAAGGTTTATATACAGGACTTCTTTTTCATGTCTCACCATGTTGCCGCTGGTCCCCGTATTGCTGTTGTCGGTGTAACCGGGGCTGTCGGGAAGGAGATGGTGCGCGTTCTGGCCGACCGTGCTTTTCCCCTCTCTGATCTGCGCCTTTTCGCCTCTGCCCGCTCTGCCGGCAAGACGTGCCAGACGGCTTATGGCACCAAGACGGTGGAGGCATTTTCAGTCGATGCCGCTGCTGAGTGTGATATAGCCCTGCTGGCTGTATCAGGTGATTTTGCGCAGCAACATGCTCCACGGTTGGCGGCTCGCGGGGTTGTGGTGATCGATAACTCCTCCGCCTTCCGGTATGATGAGGGGACTCCGCTTGTTGTACCGGAGATCAATCCATCGGCTGTTATAGATTCGCAGATTATCGCCAATCCCAACTGTACAACGGCGATCCTGTCGGTTGCCCTGTGGCCTTTGCATCAGGCCTTTGGCCTGAAAAGGGTCATGGTGTCCACATACCAGGCGGCATCCGGTGCCGGGGCTGAGGGTATGGCGGAGCTGGAAGAGCAGGCCCGTGCATGGCTGGATACGGGCAAGGCCGGGCACTCTGTTTTTGCTCATCCTCTGCCTTTTAACCTTATCCCGCATATCGATGCCTTCCAAGATAACGGTTATACCCGTGAAGAGATGAAGGTTACTTGGGAAACCCGTAAGATACTCGGGTTGGCTGATTTGCCGGTTTCCTGTACGTCCGTGCGTATTCCAACCATGCGCGCCCATGCTGAGAGCGTTGTCATTGAGGCCGAGAAGCCTGTTGATCCGGTCCTTGCCCGCAATATCATGGCGGCAGCCCCCGGTGTTGTTGTGGTTGATGATCCCCAGGAACGCCTGTACCCCATGCCCCTGACCGCATCGGGCCGTTATGATGTGGAGGTTGGGCGTATCCGGCAGAGCTTGGCTTTTGGTTCTCATGGGCTGGAGTTCTTTTTGTGCGGGGATCAGCTTCTGAAGGGAGCCGCCCTGAACGCCGTGCAAATTGCAGAAGAGCTGGTTCGTCAGCGCAGGGATGCCTTACAGCCAAAGGCTTGGGCCTGACAGCAGCCCGAAAGCGGTTTGGGCTGGTGTCTTTCGGAAAAAGGCGGTATCGGTGTCGGGTAACGACGGGCTGGCCATTGCCCTGCGGGTATCCGGGATTTGTCTGGCATTCCCCGCGAGAACTGGCCTTGAAAAGAACTGGAGAACGAGAGCATGGCTCAGAATGTGGTTTATGTTGTTGTCGGGCAAGCCCGTCCTGATACAGCAGATGAAGGCAGTGATCCCGTTGCCATCAGCGTAATGTTGACGGCTGACGATCCGGATCAGGCTGTTGAGCATGCCGTTGATGCCCTGGAAGAAGATGGTTTCGAAGATGTGGAGATCGAGCAGGTCGGGGAAATTGACGAAGCTCCCGACAATGACCTGCGTGCGCCTTATGATGCGGCCCTGTCTGGCGAGATTGCCATCATAGAGTACGAATAAATATTTCGTCTTGAATAGAGTGCAAGCCGGGGTTCTGCTGTTGCAGCCCCGGCTTTTGTATGGTCATGCCTGTGTTTCCGGGGGTACAGGCAGACGTTTCTGCATCGGGCCTGTAGCCTGTGCTCCGAAAACCGCCTCAAAGGTTTGCTGTAACAGTGTATCCATGTCTTTGATTGAGATGGATATGCCAAGATCTTGTAGGCTTGTAACGCCATGGTTGCTGATGCCGCAGGGAATAATGCCCTGAAAGTGCGTAAGGTCAGGGGCAATGTTAAGGGCAAAGCCGTGCAGGGTAACCCATCGTTTGACCCGTACACCAATGGCTGCGATCTTGTCTTCCCGTCCCTTGCCCCGGTCAATCCATATACCAACCCTGTCTATGCGCCGTTCCCCGTTGATGTCTAGGGCGCGCAAGGTCTGGATTAGCCATTCCTCTAGGGCGTGGACGTAGCAGCGGATGTCCTGTGTGCGTTGCTTCAGATCCAGCATGACGTATCCAACCCGTTGTCCGGGTCCGTGATAGGTATAGTGCCCTCCGCGCCCGGTCTCATAAACGGGGAACGTGTCGGGGCGTAGAAGTTCCTCTGCCCGTGCGCTGGTACCTGCTGTATAGAGCGGTGGGTGTTCCAGAAGCCATATTAACTCCCTAGCATGGCCGGTTGATATGGCGCTGACCCGCTCTTCCATGGTGGCAACGGCATCGGGGTAGGGAACGGAGGTGTCGGACAGCCACCATTCCGGGGCGGGTGAAAACATAGGGATCCTCGTAAAATCATGCTTGATTGCAGGAAGATGAAGTGCTATTCCACTGGCTCCCTGATGGCAAGGGGCTGTGTAGAAACAGTGCTGTGCCGCAAAGGGTTGGATAGTTTTGTGAAGATCGTTTTTACAACAGTGCGGTCGTGGCGGAATTGGTAGACGCGCAGCGTTGAGGTCGCTGTGGCCGAAAGGCCGTGGAAGTTCGAGTCTTCTCGACCGCACCATTGTAAAAATGAAGAACCCGTTGCCTGTGGTGACGGGTTTTTATTTTGCCATTGTCCCTGGGGGCTAGGGTGGCCGGAGATTGATCATGCATGGATATGTGTACTGGACAGAACTGATTACCGCAGATGTGAAAGCTGCGCGTGATTTCTATGGGTCTGTTTTTAATTGGTCTTTCTCGGAAATACCAACACCGGACGGTCATTACTGGTTGGCCTTTGATGCAGATGACACGCCGGTTTGCGGGTTCTGTCAGGCTGGTACCGCAGGGCGCCCGGCCGAGGCCGGTGATCTCTGGCTTAGCTATATTGCTGTTCCTGATGTGGACCTTTGTATGGCGATGGCGCGTCAGTCCGGCGGTTCCATAGCAATTGGTCCGTTTGATATGCCGGGTGTCGGGTGTCTGGCCATCCTGAAGGATGCAGCTGGTGCGTTGCTGGGTGTTATTGCACCTTCTTCTGGCGCATCAACTTAGCGGAATGTGATGTACTGGGCGACGGGGCCGTCCAGCATATCTGAGTTCTGGATCAGCTGCTGGATCTCGGCTTCGCTCTTGATCGAGCCATTTTTGCGCATATCGCCCACCTGTTCCTTGAGGGCAGTCAGGGCCTTGATGCCTTCTGGTGTTTGCAGGGGGCCTTCAAAGAACTTGCGGCCCAAGCCGGGTTTGGTAAACAGGCCCTCACAAATATACAGGGCTTCCCCGAAGGTGGATGGTGTCTTACCCACAATCCCCAGTGCCCGCAAGACATCCAAGGGCAGCATTTCCAGATAGCGGTCACAGAACAGTTGAATGCGGTCGATTTTATCCTTGCGGTCTACCTTGTCCGTGGTCCTAATATCTTTGACCACGTTTCCAAGCCCTTCCAGGATATCTGGCGGCATGCCCAGCATGGCTGTAAACCATGACCCGAAGATTTTATCTGCAAGGCCCAAGTCTGTTTCGAACTTGTGCCCGGATACTTTGGGTTCTCCGCGGCTGGCGCGTTCTTCATTGACCTTGTCGGTGATGTCCCGTATTTCCCACTTTCCTAGGACGGTAATCGCTTCGGGGTCTGTGATGGATCCAAAAGCCTCGCCAATGTCGCGGATCTGTTCCACACATGTGAAGTGTACGCCGAGGGCGCGGATTGTGTCGGGCTGCCAAGTAGCGATGTTTTTGAATCCCGAGCGCAGGACCTGTCGCAAGGCTCGCAGGTGATAAGCCTTTAGGGTTGCCATGGCATAGAGAACATCGGGGTCTATTTCGACTAAGGCTTGCCCAATTGATGTCCCGAATCCCTGAATCAGCTCGGTCATGGCCAGTTGCTGGAATTGGGACAGAACGCGCAGACGGGGCAGAGCATCCGGTGAGCGAATAACACCAACGAGTCTTTTCAACGCCTTGGGGTTTTTGCGGAAGATCGATTTTACGGCCCGGTCGATGAAATACATCTGGGCTTGTTCAATGGTCAGCCCACAGGCACCCATGAACGAGCGTCCCTTGTCCGGAGTTACCTGCTTTCCTGTTGTGTCAATCAGCCGGAAAACATTGGAATTCCAAGCCGAAACAAAGATACGCAGTGCTCTTTCAATGCATTCGTCCTTGCGCATGGCTGTGGTGAGCGATACCCCGGCTAGGCGTCGTTCACTTTCTGGCAAAGCCTTGGCCTCTATACGTTGCAGGATGGGGTAGATCTCGCCGACGACACGCATCAGGCGGTCCTGACGCTGTCCTTCCATTTTATTGAACGTATTGCGAAGGATTCCTTTGAAAGGGGGAGGAACTAGGGACAGGACAGGGCCATCACCTTCGCCGTCGCCGATGATCAGAAGGGGGGTTTCCAGTTGAGCCCTGACATCCGACATTCCAGATCCTGCGCCGTCCGTTGTTGACCATCATGCTGGCTCCGAAGGGGAACCACGGTCAATAGATGGCTTGTTATGGTGGTATGTGTGTGTCTGAAAGACGAAAAATGCCAGCAATTTCTTAACCATTTCATTATTGCAGAGATTGATTTATTCCGAGTTTTACATTCTTTGGTTGACGGTTGCTGTATGGAAACTTAGCGTATCGGGCGTTTTGACTTAAGGTGTTCATGCAAGGGGTGTTGTGTTTGTAAATCGCGTTTCTAGTCCGGGCGAGTCGGGTGTCGCAGTTATGGTGTAGCAGGGGGATATATGACCAGAAGGGGGGATGACCCGGTTGTCATCGTGGGGTCTGCGCGTACCCCGACAGGGGGGTTCCGGGGATGTCTGTCTTCCCTGTCCTGTCCGGCGCTGGGCAGTGTTGCTGTCCGTGCCGCTGTCGAACGTTCGGGAGTTGATGTCGGTGATCTAGACGAAGTGGTGATGGGATGTGTCCTATCTGCCGGGCTTGGGCAGGCTCCGGCTCGCCAAGCTTTACTGGGTGCCGGTTTGCCGGATCGTATCGGGGCGACGACTGTTAACAAAATGTGCGGTTCCGGTATGCGGGCAGCGATGATGGCCTATGACATGCTGGTGGCCGGCTCTGCTTCCGTCGTTGTGGCCGGTGGCATGGAAAGTATGAGCAATGCCCCCTATCTACTCGAGAATGCCCGATCAGGACTGAGAATGGGGCATGGAAGGGTGCTGGACCACATGTTCCTAGATGGTCTAGAGGATGCCTATGATCGTGGGCGACTGATGGGTGCCTTTGCAGAAGATACAGCGGCCGTTTATGGTTTTTCCCGCCAACAGCAGGATGCTTTTGCCTTGGGCAGTTTGGAGCGTGCCCTTGCTGCAGCCCGCAGTGGTGCGGCCGCTGCCGAGATTACTCCTGTAGCTGTGCCTGCCGGGAATGGTGAGGCCCGGGTCACTGTTGATGAACCGCCTACCTTGGCGCGACCGGAGAAAGTACCCACTCTGAAGCCGGTATTTCGCCCTGATGGTACGATAACAGCAGCCAATGCATCTTCCATTTCTGACGGAGCTGCCGCTTTGGTGATGATGCGCTTGTCAGATGCGGAAAGGCGTGGGCTTTCTCCTGTGGCCACGCTGGTAGCCCACGCCACGGAGGCCCGGGAGCCACCACAGTTTACCACGGCTCCGGTTGGCGCCATCCAGAGGGTTCTTGGCAAAGCGGGGTGGTCGAAACGGGACGTTGATCTGTGGGAAATCAATGAGGCCTTTGCCGTGGTAACCATGGTAGCAATCCACGATCTTGGGTTGCTACATGATGCTGTGAACATTCATGGGGGAGCCTGTGCCTTGGGGCACCCGATCGGTGCATCCGGGGCACGCATTATAGTGACCTTGCTGCAAGCCTTGCGTCAGAATGGCCTGAAGCGTGGTATTGCAAGCCTTTGTATCGGTGGTGGAGAAGCGACGGCCTTGGCGCTTGAACTGGTTATGTGAATCCGGGACACTCGGCGCCCGACAGGCTTTGTCATAAAAGCGTACAAAAACAGTCTTGATTACAGGACGTATGTGCACCAATGTGGCGTCCGTTGCTTCCGGGCAGAGGCTTGACCGGGTGCTGTTGCAACTGGGTGACACGCAGGAGCTTATGAAATGACAGGAACAATGGAAAAAATCAGGACAATTGACAGGATGGTGGCGGGCTTTCGGGCTTTTCGCTCGACCTATTACGAGCAAAGGCCAGAGCGAGCGGTATCTCTTGTCGAGGGTGCCCAGCAGCCGGAGGTGCTCCTGATTGCCTGTTCTGATAGCCGTGTTGATCCAGCTATCCTGACCAATGCCGAGCCGGGGGAGCTGTTTGTTGTGCGTAACGTGGCCGCCTTGGTTCCCCCATGTGAGCAGGATGGGGCTTACCACGGTACCTCGGCGGCAATAGAATATGCTGTGCGTGACCTGAAAGTTGCCGATGTGATTGTGCTGGCCCACTCCGGCTGTGGTGGTATGCGGGCCTTGGTCGCTGCTCGTCAGGGGCAGAAGATGGATCGCCCGTTTATCAATCCTTGGATCTCGCTGATGGGTGATTGTGCCGGGCATGAGGATGATGACCCCGATCCGGTCAGCCAGAGTTCCTTGCGCAGGTCGTTATCCAACCTGAGGACATTCCCGTTTGTCCGCGATGCCGAGAATGCAGGCAAGATTGTTTTGCACGGCTGGTGGTTTGACATGCGTGAAGGCATCCTGTGGCAGCTTGATCAAGAGAGTGACACGTTCGTGCAGATGGTCTAGGACTGTCGCTAGGGGTGGATGAACAGGGGGGACAGGGATGCCTTTTGATGATCAGCAGGCCATGGTGCGTGACATGGCCCGTGCCTTTTCTTGTGCAGAGCTTCGCCCGCATGCAGCCCGTTGGGACCAAGAGCATGCGGTTCCTCGCTCTGTTCTGGCCAGGATGGGTGAGCTTGGTTTTATGGGGATGCTCGTCCCTCCGGAATGGGGTGGTGCCGGCATGGATTATCAGTCGTATGCCTTGGCGGTTGAGGAAATTGCCGCCGGATGCGGTGCTGTCTCAACAATTATGAGTGTGCACAACTCTGTGGCTTGCATGCCACTTCTTCTTTACGGGACTGAATCTCAGCAGAACACGTTTCTTCGTCCTCTGGCGCAGGGACAGATGCTGGGCGCCTTTTGTCTGACCGAACCTCAGGCTGGATCGGATGCTTCTGCCTTGAGGACCCGTGCGGTTGCGGATGGCGATGCCTGGGTCCTGAATGGCTCCAAGATGTTCGTAACGTCGGGGCGCAATGCCGATGTTGCCATTGTTTTTGCCGTGACAGATCCTGATGCGGGAAAGAAGGGAATCTCTGCTTTTATTGTGCCTACATCTCTGCCGGGTTGGCAGGTGCTCAGGGTCGAAGAAAAGCTGGGGCTGCATGCCTCTGATACCTGCCAGATTGCTCTTGATAACATACGTCTTCCCGGTACCTTGATGTTGGGACAGCTTGGGGAGGGATATCGTATTGCCCTGTCCAATCTGGAAGGTGGCCGTATCGGTATAGCAGCCCAAGCCGTGGGTATGGCTCGGGCGGCGTTTGAAATGGCCCGTGATTATGCTTGCCAAAGAGAAGCTTTTGGTCGCCCCCTGATAGGGCATCAGGCGCTGGCTTTTCGTTTGGCAGACATGAAAACGCAGATCGCTGCCGCCCGTCTTATGGTATCTGAGGCCGCCGCGTGTCGTGACAGTGGTCGTTCTGCTTTGACCGAGGCCAGCATGGCCAAGCTTTTTGCATCGGAGATGGCAGAGCGTGTATGTTCAGAAGCGCTGCAAATTTTTGGCGGGTATGGGTATATGCGGGACTGCGAGGTAGAGCGCATATATCGGGATGTCAGGGTTTGCCAGATCTATGAAGGAACCAGCGATGTCCAGCGGATGGTCATCGCCCGGGCCATCGCTCAGGAGTGTAGTGCGTGATGTCCAGTAAAAAGCCTGTTGAATTCTGGTTTGATTTTTCCAGTCCCTATGCCTATCTAGCATCAGCCCAGATTGAGGAAATTGCGGATGAGCACGGTCGTTCAGTTGTCTGGCGGCCCTTCCTTCTGGGCGCGGTTTTCAAGGAAACCGGGGCCAAGCCAAACGTGGATAATCTGTTCAAGAAAGAATACATGGGTCGCGATGTTCCGCGCTTTGCCCGTCTTTATGAAATGGACTTCGTCTGGCCGGATCCGTTCCCGGTTTCCACATTGATACCCGCCCGGATCTTTTACTGGGTTGAGCGCTACAAGCCAGAAAAAGCAGCTGATTTTGTTGGCTCTGTCTTTGATGCCTTCTTTTCCCGTGGTCATAATATTGCTGAGAAGGATGTGGCGCTGGATGTTGCATCAAAGATCGGGCTGGACCGTGCTGTTCTGGATGATGCCTTGGAAGAGTCAGCAATAAAAGAACGACTCAAGGGCATTAATGACGAAGCTGTCCGGCGCAAGATTTTTGGTGCCCCTGTGACCATTGTTGACGGAGAAATGTTTTGGGGGGCTGATCGTTTGTGGATGGTGGAGGAGTGGTTGCAAAGCGGGGGATGGTAGATGGCTTTGGCCCGTGGATTTCGTCAGCTTCTTGATGAGGCCTATGCCCGTATCGAGACAGTTTCTGTATCAGACGCCTTGGACCTGCACGCTGATCCAGGCGTTTTGTTTGTTGATGTCCGTGATATCCGTGAGCTGGCCCGTGATGGTGTGATACCGGGGTCGTTTCATGCGCCCCGTGGATTACTGGAGTTCTGGGTTGATCCGGACAGCCCGTATTTTCGCGGTGTCTTCGGGGAGGGACGTAGGCTGGTTCTTTACTGTGCCTCGGCGTGGCGCTCTGCCCTTGCGTGCCAGACTTTGATGGAGATGGGGGTGTCTTCCGTCTGTCATCTGGGCGGGGGGTTACGGGCTTGGCGTGACGCGGGTGGTGTGGTTGTCTCCATGCCCAATGGGTAAGGCGTTGTTGCTTCTGTCTCGCCTGTTGCAACATGGCCGGTTACAGTGGTGCCACCGGTTGAGGCAATAGACTGGAAGCAGTGCTGATACAGGTGGTACGGTGGCGTCTGTTGCTGTGGATTTGCGTGTGGGTATCTGATGGGGAGTGTTTCTTCCATCACGGGCAAGAAGGGTTGTAGCATGGCAGCCGAGTCGAACGGTAATGTGTGGGAAGACAGCACGTTATGCGTCTTTGCCGGTCTAGCGCGGGATTCCCAGTGTCTGGCACGTGATTTATCGGTGTTGGTAACCAGCGTGGGTGTGCATGACGATTTTGATTCGCCAAGCTTTCACAGTGATTTGGATGCATTGACCGGCATTCTGGCTTCCGGAGCGGCAGCCCAAGCTATCCGGGATGTCTTGACGGATGATGATCGCGCTGTCTTGCGTGACATGAAGCCAGTCTATACTTTATTGGCTCACCGGTTTTTTCTTGATTTTCAGTCTGATGATGATGCCGCCCGCTCGGCATTGGCCTCTGCGCGTGTTCTTCTTGACCAGTGCCGGGCCATTGTGTCGCGATTGTTTGCTGCCTTGGGCTCTGTGGATAATACTTGAGCTTGGTGCAAGTGCATCTCCGTCACAGTAGGGTGTTGTGGCCTGAAGGGGCTTATCGGCCTGTGTTTCCTTGTGTAGCCGGATTATGTGTCTGACAGTCGGATGTTCAGGGGGCTTTTTGGACTGGATTTGGCACCTGAAGCGTAGTCTGGCTAGCCATAGTCCGTTAGTATGACATAGACTTTACATACAGTCTCTTTGATAATCGGCCAGACTATGTGGGTTCAGGGTTGATTCTGCCCGGATCTTCTGGTGGCGCCGGAGTATGGCAGCCCCGAATCCCCCACGCGGGGCGAGGCGGCAGAAAGGGTAGCGGATGAGCGGTTACAACCTAGATCGCCTCAACTTCCTTGTCGTAGATGACAACAAGCACATGCGTGCGTTGGTCAAGACCTTGCTGCATGCCCTTGGATCCAAGAACGTTCACGAAGCTGCAGATGGTGCTGATGCCTTCAAGGAACTGCGCCATTTTCCGGCAGACGTTATTATTTGCGACTGGAACATGTCCCCGTTGGACGGGTTGGACTTTGTGCGTCTGGTGCGAACCGGCAAGGACAGCCCAAACCCGTTTGTCCCTATTATTATGCTGACAGGGCATACGGAAATGCACCGGGTGATTGAAGCCCGTGATTCCGGTATTCACGAATTTCTGGCCAAGCCTATTTCGGCCAAGGGACTTTATTCGCGTATACGGTCGATTATCGAGCGTCCGCGGCCCTTTGTGCGTGCAGGCCTTTACTTTGGCCCGGATCGGCGCCGTCGCCAGATTGACTGGAAGGGGCCGGAGCGGCGCAAGGTCAACCAAGAAGCGATCAAGCAGGCTGTGGATCAGGTTGAGGATGGAGGCCTGAGCCAGTCGGAAGTTGAAGCTCTTCTGGGCGGATAAGAAACTTTCTGCCATTATCGCCCCGTGTAACCGAATTTTCGGAACAGGAGGCCCGAGCGTGACGACTGAAAAGAAGCAGAATAACCAAGCATCATCCGTTGGCGAGAAGGAGGTGGAACGTCCCCCCGTCAGCCCGGAAGAGCTGGAGGAGATGCTTCGCCAGCTGGCAGATGCCAAAGCTGCAGCTTTATCCCGTACGGGCGTTGAGGTTGTTCAGCCACCTCACAAAATCAAGGACAAGGTTTCTGTTTCTGCTTCGGGCGTCAGTCCAGAAATGCTGGATCGTGCGGAGAAGGTCATGACGTCTATGGCCGGTGATTATCTTGCTTGGGCGGAGGAAGATCTGCAGCGTTTGCAGGGCCTCTATGAGCGTCTGGAGAAAACGCCACCGGCCGATGCCAAGCCCGTCCTGCGCGAGCTTTTCTCGCTTGCTCATGACATGAAAGGGCAGGGGGGAAGCTTCGGGTATGGTTTGGTAACCGTCATTGGAAATATGCTGTGTCGTTTGATAGAGAAACTGGAAAATGACTGGCGTTCCAGTTATCTGGCCGTGATCAAGGTCCACGTTGATGCCTTGCGCTTGGTGATTTCAGGGCGCATGCAAGGTGATGGCGGTCGTGCAGGTGAGAATATGATCAGCGGTCTGGAGGCAACCTTGACCAAAACCCTGAAGGGGGGGTAACCCGTCGTTCCTTGCTGTTGTTGTAATCCAGCCCCGGCCTAGTGTCGGGGCTATTATTGTGTAGAAACTCTAGGCTGTGTTTTGTTATTTAGGTCGGGTTGAGATCGCAATTTCAGCCTTAATTGAACACTTATGTCTGGGAGGATTTTTATGTCAAAGCCTGTTATGTCTTCTCTTTTTTCTGCTTCCGGTCGCCGGAACCGCAAGTCTTATCTTCTGTTCTTGTTGACATTGATCTTTTGCTACATCGTGTCATCGATTCTAATCTTTGCGGTCCAAGATCCCTTGGCCATGTCGCTTGCCATTGTATTGATTGTGGTGACGTCTATATCGCATTGCTTTGTTCAGGCGCAGCGTTGCCGTGACTTTGGATGGACGGGGTGGTCCGTGCTGATCGGGCTGATTCCGTTTGTTGGTGTAATATTTGCTTTTGCTGTTTTGTTTATACCCGGTACGGATGGGGATAACCGTTATGGCCCTGATCCGTTGGCGTGTGCAGGAGCTTGATCCTTCTTTTGCATGATACAGGCCCTGGGCTCTTGCCCGGGGTCTTTTTGTTTTGCACAACAGGGCTGGCTTGTATTCGGGGAGACGTGTAGCCTTGCTATCCGGCAATGCAGAACCGTAAGGGGGAAGGGGTCATGCCGCTGCCAGATATTTTACAAGGGCGTTTGCAGTTGCCTGTTGTGGCCGCCCCCATGTTTTTGGCATCAGGCCTAGATCTGGTCCTTGCTTGTTGTCGTGCTGGTATTGTGGGGACTTTTCCGGCCCTGAACCAGCGTACGACAGAGGGCTTTGCCAGCTGGCTCGAGACGTTGAAGTCTTCGCTGGGGGCTGCTGAAGCCCCCTTTGGCGTTAACCTTATTGTTCATCGTACGAACCCCCGTCTGCAGGCTGATCTTGAAATGGTCATCCGCCATCGGGTGCCGGTTGTGATTACATCCTTGGGGGCTGTAAGGGATGTTGTTGATAAAGTGCACGACTATGGTGGTGTTGTGTTTCATGATGTCACAACCGTGCGCCATGCTAGGAAGGCAGCTGAGGCGGGTGTTGATGGATTGATTCTGGTAGCAGCGGGTGCCGGGGGGCATGCCGGAACCATCAATCCTTTTGCCTTGCTGTGGGAAGTGCGCCAGTTTTTTACCGGGACCCTGCTGCTTGCCGGTGCTCTTTCGACCGGCGAGCAGATTGCCGCGGCGCGTCTTCTGGGGGCTGACCTTGCTTATATGGGAACCCGTTTTATTGCCACCCGCGAATGCGCTGTGGAACCAGCCTACAAGGACATGGTCGTTGCTTCTGCAGCGGAAGATATTGTCTATACGCCAGCCATTTCCGGTATTCCTGCCAATTTTATGCGCCCATCCTTGGTTGCGGCTGGTCTTGATCCGGATCATCTTCCAGCGGACCATGGTGCTGGTCTCAAGGATATTGGCAGTGAAGCAAAGGCATGGAAGACTGTGTGGTCTGCTGGGCAGGGTGTATCCTGTATTCAGGATATTCCGACTGTTTCCGAACTGGTTACGCGCTTGTCTAGGGAGTATGAGCAGGCGCTGGGTCAGGCAGGGGACTTGTGTATGAAAGCATGCTGCCTTCCCAACTCCTGAGGTCAGCAACCTCGTTGTTCACTTGATGAAGATCTTACTTTCCATGGGGGCGTAGGCATCAGCACCCTCTAGGACAATGCCGTCAAACCCTAGGTCCATCATCCCGTTGAACATTTTTCCGACAAGCTCGCGCCATTCTTTTTCCCAATAAGCGACCACATAAGTCCCGGGTTTCCCCGGGACGGGTCCTGTCAGCCATTTGGGGTCGTTGATCTTCCAGTCATTGTTCCAGTAGTAACGGGTATCGGCGGCCTGGCTGAGGTGCAGGCGGGCTAGGACAAGGCGCCGGGATCCGGTTTGCTTCAGTCGCAGGCTTGCAACGTCTGCTGCAGACAGGGGGATGCGGTCCCTCCAGAAGGGATCAATCACCAAGACGTCATGGTTTGTATCCCGTAGGCGAATCAGCCATAGCTCCTTGCTGCCTTCACTGCTGTTGCCTTCAACAAACAGGGCATTGGTGGCTTGGGCCAAGGAGTTGACGCCCTGTGGATTGTTACCGGCAAGTACCATCGGCCCCGGTCCGGCCAAGGGGGTCGTTCCCGAATCGGCATGGGCCACAATATGCTGTGTTTGTGCGGTCCGCAGGGCTTTCTCGGCTGCATCGGGTGTTCCGCAATGGTCAATAGTCAGGATATTCAGGCCAATGTCGTGCAGGGCTGCTATAAATCCAGGGGATGCCGTTGGTTCTTCGGCGCAGAACTGACCGTCAACAACCACACCATCAAGGCTTTGGACAAGGCGACGGTTGAACGTTCCGGCTGGTTCGGGTGTTGGTGGAATAGGGCCGGTATCTTGTTCCAGGGTCATGCGCTCGATCTTGGCTTCCCGTTCGCTCTTCATCAACAAGCCCAGACCATGACGGACCAAGACAACAAAGTGGCTGTTGCGTGTATGGGCATATTCCCCCAGTGAAACGATCATATCACGCATGGCATTACGAAAATCAGGAATAACTAGGGGTGGCTCGTTGGGTGCGGGGGGGGCGCTTTCGCCTAGAATACGGCCATCAACCCGTATGCTGCCCGGGGCAACGGGTGCTGTCTGGGCGAGAGAGGTCGACATATTGGTACCAGCCCCTGCCAAGAGGGCTGTCAGAATTGCCAGAGACCGGTACAGGCTATGCATAGGCTTTCCTTTGCGGGGCTACTGTATGCCCGGGCCAGAGCCACGGTTTTCTTCTCCGATGCTATGTTACACCGCATGAAGAGTCCGTCTACGCTGCATATTGTCCTGAAAGAATGTTTGTTCATCTGTCTCTTGGTTTTTGCACCGGACTTCAGGTGCCAAAGTCGAGCAAAGAGGGCGCACGGGCAATGATTTCACTCAGTATTTTTGCAGCTTTCTTGCGGCTCTTGTGCGCTGCCTCGTCAAGTAGTTTGGCATAACGAGGTTTTGAGAGCAGGCGGTGGGTGTCGTGAAGGGTGCGAATTTCCCGCAGGAAAATCTCCCGTGATCCCAAGGGAAGATGAGGCTCATTGGAAAGAGCGGTCAGAAAGGTCAGGGATGCTCGAAGAAGAATAGCCCATATATCAACAGACAAGCGGTTGAATCGCTCAAGAAGCTTGCCTCTGTCTAGGCCGTCATAATCCTGCAGTCTGCGATCGATGATGATGGCAAAAGCCCAGCATTCCGATGCCCTATCACGGCAGCGCGTATACTCTGTAAAGCGCAGGACCTCGGTTCCCGGAGACTGGGCGCGTCGGCAAACATTCTCGGCTATGTCAGACAGAAAATGGATGCGCCTTTCAAGCTGGTCGAGAAAACGGCCTATTTCCAATGGTTCGCGGGTGACCGAGGAGTGGCGTGCCTCCAAGGTAATGGCCATGAAATCTGCATCTCCAGCGCGTTTTTCTTACAAAAGGTTTATTATGTGTGCGCGTTATATCAAGACGATGTTCATTTGGGCAAGCTTGGCAGGAGCATTGCGCCATCTGGAAGACGGCTGTAAAGTCCTGCCACAGTGCGGCCTTCTGGTTTGTCCCTTGATTGAATTCAGGAAGCAAGTCGTGTGCCGTCGGGAAAATCGTATCGGGTACCACAGTGATGGGTGGTCCTGAAATCAATCGGGATAGCGCATGGTCCAGTCCTCGGCTCATATTATCGTCGTTGGTAACGAGAAGGGGGGGTCGGGTAAATCAACAGTCTCCATGCACCTGATCGTCAGTTTGCTCCGCGGTGGGCTAAGGGTCGGGACCATTGATCTTGATGCCCGCCAGGCGACGCTAACTCGCTACATAGAAAATCGTCGTGCCTATGCATGCCGTCACGCTGTTTCTCTGCCAATGCCCGAGCATTACCCTTTGCTGTTGAGCGGGAATCAAGCTCTGGATGAGGCTAAGCTGAAGGCGATTGTTGATGATCTGCGGACGCGTTGTGACACAGTGATCATTGATACGCCCGGCGCTGATACCTATTTGTCCCGGGCTGGCCATTCCTACGCCGATACGTTGATTACGCCGCTCAATGATAGTTTCATCGATCTGGATGTTTTGGCCCGGGTTGATCCCGAGACACTGACGATCAAGGGCTTCAGCCACTATTCTTCCATGGTGTTCGAAATCAAGAAGCGCCGCGCGGCCCGTGATGGTGGGCAGATTGCCTGGGTGGTCCTGCGTAACCGCTTGTCCCATCTTGCTGCACGTAACAAGGTCGAGATGGAGCGCTTGGTCGAAGAATTGTCGCAGCGTTTGCGCTTTGTCAGCATTCGTGGCTTGGGGGAGCGGGTGATATACCGCGAGCTGTTTCTGTCTGGTTTGACGCTGCTGGATCTGAACAAGGATGGTGTTGCGCTGGAAATGAGCATGTCGCATGTTGCGGCAAAACAGGAACTGCGTGCACTTCTGGATGCAATTGGCAGGGCTCATATGGCTGTTGCCGGGTGATGAATGGGGGAAGCCCATGGTGCCTTTTGTTCCAGTGATCTTGTTGTGCCTGTTTCTGGTGATGGCGGGTGGGTGGATAATCAGGAGTCCGGCCCGGCCCTGTGGTTCCAGACCCGTCAGGATTGCGTGTCTCGTATCCTCCCTCTTAATATGTGTTTTGCTGGCAGCCAGTGGGCGGCTTGCAGTAGCTCTGGCTGGCCTGATTCTTGTGGCCCCTTGGCTTTTTTCATTTCTGCGAACGTGGTGGGGGGAGTCGGAGCATGATCGCGCTTCAAGGAAGGAAAGTTCTTCGTCAGCCTCAAGTCCCATGGACCGGGCAGAGGCTTTGCAGATTCTGGATTTGCCCGCCAACCCTAGCCGGGAATCTGTTCAGTCTGCTTATCTTAGATTGATTCACAAGCTTCACCCAGACCGTGGTGGGAGTGCTTATTTGGCCGCACGCCTGAACGAGGCCCGCCAGGTTCTACTGAAGGGTTAAAAAATCAGGTATTCCAGATGCAGGGGGTGGATATACCCCAAGATCAGTTGCCATGTTTCTGCCGTCGTGGCAGAAGATGGTCCCTTGTCGGGGCTTTATGTGAGCCGTTGGCGTATTGTGTGTTGTATTCCCGGCTCTCTGCGCAGGGTGCGGGTACAATGGTCCGGATGAGGTTCTGATGACCCGTCGTGTACGTAAAGCTGTTTTTCCCGTTGCTGGCTTGGGGACCCGCTTCCTGCCTGCGACCAAGCTGGTAGCCAAGGAAATGCTGCCCGTCGTTGACAAGCCCCTGATACAGTACGCTGTAGAAGAGGCTTGGAAAGCCGGTATTGAGTACTGCCTGTTTGTGACAGGTCGTGGGAAGGCTGTTCTGGTTGATCACTTCGATCACGCCCCCGAGCTGGAAGCCCTTCTGCGTGAGCGAGGTAAGAATGAGCATCTGGATGAGCTGATGGGGGGTATGCCCCAGCCGGGTACCATTGTTTCCACAAGGCAGCAGGAGCCACAGGGACTGGGACATGCCGTGTGGTGTGCCCGTTCGTTTGTTGGTGATGAGCCCTTTGCCGTTATTTTACCCGATGATCTGGTCATGAGCGATCGCCCCTGTATCGGTCAGTTGATAGAAGCCTGGAACAGTGTGGGGGGTGGTAATGTTCTGGCTGTGGAAGATGTTCCGCGCGACCGGACAGACCGGTACGGCATTCTGGATATTGAAAGCGAGAGCGGCCGGTTAGCCCGTGCGCGTGGCATGGTAGAGAAGCCTGCGCCGGAGCAGGCACCGTCCACGCTGGCTGTCATTGGCCGGTATATCCTCGATCCCGTCGTTATGCGAACTCTGGAGCAAACGCCCCGGGGCAGCGGGGGGGAGATCCAGTTGACAGATGCCATTGCGGCTACGGTGGGTCAGGTTCCGTTGCACGGCTACCGGTTCGAAGGAACCCGTTTTGATTGCGGTGACAAGGTCGGGTTTATAGAAGCCAATATTGCATTTGGTTTGGCTCGGGAAGGAATGAAAGAGCGTCTGGGTAATGTTATCAAGGCTTATGCCCACGTTCTTTGATCAATGTTTATGCTGTGTTTTCTGTCCGGTTGGGTGATGGTGCCGGTTCTGAAGCGTTTCTTCTGTTTTACCATCACATATGTTGCCAAGGACGTTTGCCATGCGTATTGCCATGATTGGCACCGGTTATGTGGGGTTGGTATCGGGCGCCTGTTTTTCCGAGTTTGGAACGGAAGTCATCTGTGTTGACAAGGACCTATCCAAGATAGAGCGCCTTCGTCGCGGGGAAATTCCTATCTATGAGCCTGGGTTAGACGAGATGGTGGGGCGTAATGTCCGTGCCGGTCGTCTGTCTTTCTCCACGGATCTGGCTGAGTCTGTCAAAGGGGTGGATGCGGTCTTTATTGCAGTTGGAACGCCGACCCGTCGTGGCGGTGGCCATGCGGACCTATCTTATGTATATGCCGCCGCGCGTGAAATTGCCGGGGCTGTCAGTGGCTATACCGTGATCGTGACAAAGTCGACGGTTCCGGTGGGTACAGGGCGGGAAGTGGCGCGTATTATTCGCGAAACACGCCCTGATGCGGACTTTGATGTTGTTTCCAATCCCGAATTCCTGCGTGAGGGATCAGCGATCGAGGACTTCATGCGCCCTGACCGGGTAGTCATTGGTGTTGAAAGTGATCGCGCCCGTGATGTCATGCGTCAGTTGTATCGTCCGCTGCACCTGATCGAAACACCCATCCTGTTCACGGGTCTTGAATCCAGTGAGCTGACCAAGTATGCGGCCAATACATTTCTTGCGATGAAGATTACCTTCATCAACGAAATCGCAGACCTCTGTGAAAAGGTTGGTGCGAATGTCCACGATGTGGCCCGTGGTATTGGGCTTGATGGGCGTATTGGCAAGAAGTTCCTGCATCCTGGTCCCGGGTATGGGGGATCGTGCTTCCCCAAGGATACCATGGCTTTGGTTCAGACTGCCCGGGACTCTGGTTCGCCGCTGCGTATTATCGAGACTGTCGTTGATGTGAATGCCTGCCGTAAAAGGCAGATGGCAGATCGCATCATCGCGTTTGTTGGCGGGTCTGTTCAGGGCAAGACGCTGGCCGTTCTTGGTTTGACCTTCAAGCCTAACACCGATGACATGCGTGACGCGCCTGCCCTTGATATCGTCCCGGCCTTGATGGAAGCCGGTGCTGCAATTCGGGCTTATGATCCGGAAGGCATGCGCGAGGCCGGCCAGCTTATTCCTGGTATGGTGTGTTGTGACGATGCCTACGCTGCCATGCAGGGGGCGGATGCCGTCGTTATTCTGACGGAGTGGAACCAGTTCAGGAATCTCAGCATCCAGAAAATGCGTGAGCTGCTGAAGGAGCCTGCGATGATTGATCTGCGTAATGTTTATAATCCGCATGACATGCGTGCGGCTGGTTTCCGTTACCAGAGTGTTGGCCGTCCACAGGTGGATAGGCCATAGTGATTCCCGTTGCGGCTGTTGGAGGGATCATGACTCCGGTCATCCGGACGGTGTGTACAACGCCTTTCCCTGATCAGAAGCCCGGCACGTCCGGGCTTCGGAAGCCTGTGCGGGTCTTCCGGCAGCCGCATTATCTGGAAAACTTTGTGCAGTGCATTTTCGACTGTCTGGAGGATCCAGCTGGCGGGACGCTTGTTGTCGGGGGTGATGGTCGTTGGCATAATCCCCACGCTGTTCAGACGATTCTGAAGATGGCGGTTGCAGCTGGGTTTGGCTGCATCTTGGTTGGGCAGGGTGGGTTGCTGTCGACTCCGGCTGTATCCTGTATCATCCGTTCCTCTGGTGCCTTGGGTGGGTTAATTCTTTCGGCCAGCCATAATCCTGGCGGGCCCGATGGTGATTTTGGGATCAAGTACAACATTGCCTCGGGTGCCCCGGCGCCGGAGACTTTGACAGAGGCTGTGTTTAAGGCAACTGAAACGATTCGCCAGTATCGTATTGCGGATATACCGGACCTTGATCTTGAAAAATGTGGTGACGTTCGAATCGGTGGTACGACGATCCGGGTTATTGATCCTGTATCGGATTATGCCGGTTTGATGGAAACCCTGTTTGACTTTGATGCGATTCGCTCTCTGTTCGCATCTGGGTTTCGTATGTGTTTTGATGCCATGCACGCCGTGACGGGACCTTATGCAGTCGAAATCTTTGAGAATCGTCTGGGGGCGGCAAAGGGCAGTGTAATTAATGGAATCCCCCGTGAAGACTTTGGCGGGGGGCATCCTGATCCCAATCTTGTGTATGCCCGTGATCTTGTAGGGCGCATGTCCGCGCCAGATGCACCTGATTTCGGGGCAGCGTCTGATGGAGATGGCGACCGCAACATGATTATGGGGCCGGGGTTCTTTGTCACTCCTTCCGACAGTTTGGCCGTTTTGGTTGAGCATGCGGCCGTGTGTCCGGGATATGCGGGTGGAATCGTCGGGGTGGCACGCTCCATGCCAACGTCAACCGCTGTTGACCGGGTAGCGCAGGTGTTGGGAGTTCCTTGCTTCGAGACTCCAACAGGCTGGAAATTCTTTGGCTCTCTTCTTGATGCCGGGAAGGTCAGCCTGTGCGGGGAAGAAAGCTTTGGTACGGGGTCTTGGCATGTGCGGGAAAAGGATGGTTTATGGGCTGTCCTGATGTGGCTGAATATCCTGGCTCGCCATGGTCAAGGAGTTAGATCCTTGGTGCAGGAGCACTGGAAACAATTCGGGCGTACATTCTATGCGCGCCATGATTACGAGGACATCAGTTCTGTCTGTGCCGATTCTCTTTTGCATGATGTGCGCGCGGCTCTGCCCAATCTACCCGGTCGTACTGTGGGAGATATGATGGTGCAGGGGGCCGATGATTTTTCCTATACGGACCCTGTGGATGGAACGGTTTCGTCCAAGCAGGGGATTCGAATCATTTTTTCCGGGGGGGCTCGCGCTACCCTTCGTTTATCCGGAACCGGGACTGGAGGCTCCACGCTGCGCGTTTATCTGGAGCGTTTTGAACCTGACCCTGCGTATCACAATCAAGAAACGGGCATTGCGTTGATGCCTCTGATGCATGCAGTAGAGAGTCTGACAGGGATCCATGCGCGTACAGGGCGTAGCAGGCCGTCCCTCGTGACCTGAGTTTTGGAGTCGGATTCAGGGGGTCATGGCGACTTCAACAGGCCCTGGGCTGACAACAGCACAGCGAAACGCCTTCTTTTTTAGAGCATTACAGGCATTGCGGGCGTGGCGTTCCGTATCAAAGCCAATAAGCCTAGCCCGGTACAGCGGATTCTTTGATCCTGCCGACGAAGCTGGAACGACCAAAGGAATACCACCGCTCCCCCTTTTCAGGGCAGAGGCCGCTCTCTTGGCTTCTTTGTCAGCGCTTTCCATGCCCTTGAAAGCACCGACTTGTATGCCCCAAGTTTCCCCCGCAGCGCGTTGGCTTGCTATGTCTTTCCGCTTGTTCTGGCGATTCTCGCCAGCTTGTCCCTTTTTATAGGATGCTGGGACAGCTTGGCTCTGTGCAGATACCCTGTATTCGTCGGCGTGGTTGCTGTCAGCCTGTGCCCTTTGGTACGCGTGCGGTGACATGACTCCAGCTGAAAGAAAGCTTTTGTCCAGAAGGTCCATCATATGGCGATCCCGCGCCATAGCGGTTCTGCCGCCAATTACAACGCCGACTAAGGACACGTGTCCACGACGTGCAGAGGTTGCAACATTAAAGCCCGATGCGTTGATATAGCCCGTTTTCAGCCCATCGGCGCCATCATAGTTCTTCAGGACCCGGTTGTGGGTTTCCAGCGTGGCTCCAGCATAGTCAAAGCTCTGCACCGAGAAATATTTATAGTAGGACGGAAAGTCACGCTTTAGCGCGACAGAGAGCTTCATCAGATCCCGTGCCGTAGAAAACTGTCCTCTATGAGGCAGGCCAGAAGCATTGCGGAACACAGTTCCAGTCATGCCCAGTGCTTTTGCTTTTTTGGTCATCATGGCGGCGAATCCGCTTTCTGTGCGGCCTAGGTGTTCCGCGACCACAACAGCAACATCGTTGGCTGACTTGACCACAAGCGCTTTTATGGCGGATTCCACAGCAATGCTTTGCCCGACTCTCAGGCCCAGCTTGCTGGGAGGTTGGCGCACTGCCCTCTGAGATGCTTTCATGCTGTCGTTGAGTCTGAGCTTCTTTTTCTCAATAGATTCAAAAAGAAGATACAAGGACATCATTTTGGTGAGGGATGCGGGGTAAATACGGGCATCAGCGTTGGTTTCATGGATGACTCTGCCTGTATCGGCATCAACGACGATTGATGCATACGTCCGTGCAGACGCATTTCCGGAATGCCCCGATACCATGACCAAAAGGACCAAGGCAGGCGCCATTACCCGTACAAGCCGTTTCATGTCCAGGAAGGTGCGGGCTGCGTACACTGGATATCCCCATGTTGTTCAGGATGTTCGGGCAGGAATGACAAGGCAGTTCCACCCGTACAATAAGAAAAAGCAGAGGCAGTGTCCACACAGGTGGGGGGAAGATTTGTCTGCTGCCGATATTCTGTGTGGACAAGCATGGGTGAGGGGTTGTTGACCCGGTTGTGAAAATAACCTGATAACGAGGGCGCCTGCTGCGTTTTGGCACCGTAGTGGCCCGGGAGTCTTTGTCTGTGTTGCTGATCTCTGGTGGAAGGTCTGCCAGGGGCGTGCAGTCGGAAAAGCAGATGACGTTCCGGGGGTGTTCCGTGTCAGTCCTGCTTGGGACAAGTGACATGGCCGTTCTCAGTTTTTGTCATCGGCTATTCCCGTGAGGAGCAAAAGTATCATGACCACCAGCAAACCGTCTTCCCCCGCCTCTCGAAAGGCGTCATCGCGCAAGGGGGCGCGCAAGGTTTCTCCTCGCCCGTCCTCCATGCCCATCCCGAAGGCTCCCCTTGCTTTTGCCCCTTCCGTTGGAGCAGCCTCCGGCCTGAAGCCAACACCGCCCCTTGGCCGTCCGTTCTCGCCTCTGGTGCGTCCTGTGGGCTCCTTATCTTCGTCTTTGACACGCCCGACCACGCCGCTGTCCCGTCCTGTAGGGACGCCGGCCAAGTCTTCGGCTTCGGGTAGTACTTCGTCCTCTTCGACGTCGACTGCGGCCAAGCCTGTGAAGAAGAAGGCTGCTCCCAAGAAAAAGGCGACAGCCAAGAAGGCCACAGCCAAGAAGGCGACGTCCTCTGCCAAGTCTGTGACAAAGTCTGCGACCAAGAAGGCGACTACGGCCAAGAAAGCAGCCGCTTCAACAACGGCTAAGAAGGCTGCGACCAAGAAAGCCGCTGCCAAGAAGGCCACGGCCAAGAAGGCAACAACCGCTCGCAAGACGGTAGCCAAGAAGGCCACGGCCAAGAAGGCAACAACCGCTCGCAAGACGGTAGCCAAGAAGGCCACGGCCAAGAAGGCAACAACCGCTCGCAAGACGGTAGCCAAGAAGGCCACGGCCAAGAAGGCAACAACCGCTCGCAAGACGGTAGCCAAGAAGGCCACGGCGAAGCGTTCGCTGCTGTCGGCTCGCTCGGTGCGCAAGACATCGGCCAAGAAGCGTCCATCAATGGCCGCTAAGGCAAAAACTCCGGCAAAGAGGGCTGCCCGTTCGGGACGTACCTCGGCCAAGCGGGCTGGCTCTTCAGCCAAGTCCGGGAAGAAAGCCTCTGCGAAAGGCCCGGGGGCGTCCGGAGCACTTGCAGCATCTTTTTTCCCGGGGCTGACGGCTCAGTCGGCATCGGCTCCGCTGCGTGCGGTGTCCTCGGCCCTGTTACGTTCCTTTTCCCCTGCCTCCACCAAGGATGGCAGGGGGGGGGTCCGGCAGCGTCTTGCCGGACTGTCCAAGGATGGAGCAGGGCATCTGGATGCTGTTCTGGAGGCTGGAACGGCCTTGGTAAGTGGATGGCGCCAGATGACAAACAATGTGCTGGGAGCGACTAGGACATCCTTTGAAAGGAGCCTTAGTCACTCCCGTCGCATGGTTGGTGCGAAAAGCCTTCAGGAGGCTATGACAATCCAGAGCAGCTGGCTTCGTCATGGTCTTGATCAGGCCTTGTCTGAAGGGGGGCGGGTGTCCAGCATGTCTGTGAAACTTCTGGGAGAGGCTGTACGTCCGCTGGTGGGGCGTGCGGCCATTCCGGGGCGGTCATAGTTTTTCTGACGCATCTTAGTTCCCTTTGAGCGGGATTTGGTCTATCGGTACAAGATCTGGTTGCCATTTCCCGGTTGTATGGTGGTTGTATCTGTAGTGCCGTTCCATTTAAGGGAGCCCCCGCGGAATCGCCGGGGCTCCTTGTCCTTTCCAAGCAATTTCGTTTGCCATCAACAGGATCGTTGTTTTATCCTCACGGGGTTGTGACATGGGGTATCCCTCTATGAAAGCGGTTAGAAAAGCGGCCAGGATCAAGGAATACGGGCTGTTCCGCTTCTCCCTAGTGCTGATGGCCCTCCCCCTCCCCAACGCTTGCCTAGGGGCCTATAGTGGAGGTGTCAAAGGCGTCCACAGTACGCGGGGCGTTTGCGATTGGTGCCGTCTGGCCTAGAATCGTGGCACGAGCTTTGAGGGTCGTAACGGAAATAGGTCAATGGGACTGCCATGAGTGAGTATGGTCACGATGAGGATCGCGACAGCGGTACGGGGCTGGCTATCAAGGTCAAGCCACGGGTTCGCAAGCCGCCGATGTACAGGGTGTTGATGCTGAATGACGACTATACCCCGATGGAGTTTGTCATTCATGTTCTGGAACGGTTCTTCAACAAGGGCCGGGATGAGGCGACAGAGATCATGTTGAGTGTGCATCACCGGGGTGTAGGGGTGTGTGGCGTGTATACCTACGAGATTGCTGAGACCAAGGTTGCCTTGGTTATGGATCTTGCTAGGCAGCACCAGCACCCGTTGCAGTGCACTCTGGAGAAAGACTGAGTGGTTCGGGGTCTTTTTCTTCCTATCCAGACAGATGTGCTGTCCGGGCGTGTGGCATACAGGATAAGGGGTACGGTCAATGCTGTCCCGCAATCTTGAGAAGACTCTTCACAAGGCACTTGCTTTCGCAGGTGAGCGCCATCACGAGTATGTCACGCTGGAGCACCTGCTTCTGGCTCTGTGCGAAGATACTGATGCCATGGCCGTTATGCGGGCCTGTGGCGTGGATCTGGATCGCTTGGCCAGTGACGTGCGTGCCTTTGTCGACGGGGAACTGGGCGGGCTTGTTGCCTCCCATCCCGGCGAGCCAACACCGACCACAGGGTTCCAGCGCGTTGTACAGCGCGCCGCCATCCACGTTCAGTCATCCGGTCGCGAGGAAGTGACAGGGGCCAACATTCTGGTGGCCCTTTTCTCCGAGCGGGAGAGTCATGCGGTCTATTTCCTCAGGCAGCATGATATGACCCGGCTTGATGCTGTGAATTACATTTCGCATGGCATAGCCAAACAGCCTGGTCTGTCTGAAACCCGTACCGTGCATGGCGCCGACGACAGTGCGGCCGAGGAGGACGTGGTGAAAAAGGGTCACGAAGCGCTCGAGGCATACTGCGTCAATCTCAACCGTCGTGCTGCTGAGGGGAAAATCGATCCCCTGATCGGCCGCGAAGCCGAAGTGGAAAGAACCATACAGGTCCTGTGCCGACGCTCCAAGAACAACCCCCTGTATGTCGGGGATCCCGGTGTCGGGAAAACCGCTATTGCTGAAGGGTTGGCCCGGCGGATTGTGACCGGTGATGTGCCTGAGGTTTTGCGTCCTTCTGTGATCTTTGCCTTGGACATGGGGGCGCTGCTTGCAGGAACCCGTTACCGGGGTGACTTTGAGGAACGCCTGAAGCAGGTCATGAAGGAACTGGAGAGCCTTCCGGATGCGGTCTTGTTTATTGACGAGATCCATACTGTGATCGGGGCGGGCGCAACCTCGGGCGGGTCTCTGGATGCTTCCAATCTGCTCAAGCCGGCTTTGGCATCCGGGGCGATTCGTTGTATCGGCTCGACAACTTACAAGGAGTTTCGCAGCCACTTCGAGAAAGACCGGGCCTTGGTGCGCCGGTTCCAGAAGATCGATGTGGCAGAACCCAGCATCGAAGATGCCATCAAGATCTTGCATGGTTTGAAGCCGTATTACGAAAAGCATCACAATGTGCGCTATACGGCCGAGGCCATTCGGGCGGCGGTTGAGCTGTCGTCCAAGTTTATCGGCGATCGCAAGCTGCCCGACAAGGCCATCGATGTGATCGATGAGGTTGGTGCTGCGCGGATGTTGCTTCCGGAAAGCCGGCGGCGCAAGACCGTGACCCTGCGTGATGTCGAGGAGATTGTTGCCAAGATTGCCCGGATCCCACCCAAGTCGGTTTCCACCGATGACCGTGAGGCTTTGCGCAATCTGGAACGTGACCTGAAGACCATGGTGTTTGGTCAGGATAATGCCATTGAGGCCCTGTCCAGTGCCATCAAGCTGGCGCGGGCTGGCCTGCGCGATGCGGAAAAGCCGATTGGGAACTACCTTTTTGCCGGACCGACGGGTGTTGGTAAAACGGAGGTTGCCAAGCAGCTATCCCGTTCTCTGGGGATCGAGCTTTTGCGCTTCGATATGTCGGAGTACATGGAGCGTCACTCTGTGTCCCGCCTGATCGGTGCACCTCCGGGGTATGTCGGTTTTGACCAGGGTGGCCTGCTGACGGATGGTGTCGACCAGCATCCGCACTGTGTGCTGCTGCTTGATGAAATTGAAAAAGCGCATCCGGACCTGTTCAACATTCTTTTACAGGTTATGGATCATGGGAAGTTGACAGATCATAATGGGAAGACAGTGGATTTCCGTAATGTGATCCTGATCATGACGACCAACGCCGGTGCCCAAGATTTGGCCAAGAACGCCATTGGTTTTATGCGTGACAGTCGGGAAGGGGATGACAAGGAAGCAATTGAGCGCCTGTTTACGCCCGAATTCCGCAATCGTCTGGATGCAACTATCTCGTTCGGTTCCCTGCCGATGGAGGTGGTGGAAAAAGTGGTCGACAAGTTTGTTATGGAACTGGAAAGCCAGCTTGGTGAGCGTGATGTGACGATTGAGTTGACCGCAGAAGCTAGGCAGTGGTTGGCCAGCCGGGGTTATGACCGCCGGATGGGTGCACGTCCACTGGGGCGGGTGATCCAGGAATTCATCAAGCGTCCGCTGGCCGAGGAGCTGCTGTTCGGTCGCCTTGCTCACGGTGGGTCGGTGATTGTCAGTATACGTGACGATATACCTGCCTTCGATATCTCTTCGTCTACGCGCAAGGGGGGCCCGGCTTCGGATACAACGCGGGAGCCTGCCTTGGCCTGATATGTGTATTCCCTATAGATCAAGAAAAGGGCGGCACATGCCGCCCTTTCCGTTGCAAACGTAAAACGCCCGATCAGAACGCTAGGGAGAGCCCGGTTGCTGCGACCCATCCGCTGTTCTTGTCGATCGCGGCGGTAGAGCCTTTTTTCTCGAATTTGACGTGGCCGACGCCGCCAACCAGCATCACGCCCGGGCCCATCTTGTATTCCGAGGTCAGCTGAACCGTGCGGGTGTTGCTGACATCGTTGGTTTGGGTTGTGGCATTATATCCCGCACCGTCGTCAAACCGCGTATTGGCATATGCAATGGCAACGCCATACGGGCCATTGTTATATCCAACGCCGGCTTCCCAGGATGTGGCATGTACATTGTCTTTTGTCTTGTCGGCTTTTTTGCCTTCAATCAGGCGGTATCCACCACCGACGATAACACCGGAATATGACATCTGCAGACCGGCCTGGTATTCGTTGGCGCTGTCAACGTCTTTGCTATCAGCGGTGGCCCAGCCAATGTCAGCTTTGAGATCAAGCCCGCCGAAGTTGTTTTCGTACCCAATGCCAACGCCATACATTTCCATAGTGTTGGTGCCGTTGGGCTGGGTCGGGTTGTGCTTCAGCTTTTTATCTGCGTCGTCTTTTTCTGTTCCATCCGGAACATAGGATGCCCCGAAGGTAAAGCCAGCAACAGACGGGGAAACATAGCTGATGGATTCATTATCGTTATGGCTGTTAACGAGGGTGGCGATGCCTCCGCTTACGGACTCTGGCTTCAGGACCCATACGCCCGTTGCCAAGTCACCATCGGCAAGGCCTGCACCCAACAGGCGGTCGCCCATGTGCGGAGAACGGTTGGCAATCATGGCTAGGGCCAAGTCACCAGTTCCGGCAACAATGGTACCGAACGAACCGCCGAGAGAAATGCTGTAGTTATCAACAGCCTTCTTGCCTTCGTCGGTGCCACCAGCTTCCAGCTCGTACTTGACCGATACGGTCAGGCCATTATCCAGCGTGGTTGCAGCCTTGAAGTGGATTTCGTTGTCACCCTTGACGTCAACAGCGGAGACTTCGCCGCCTTTCCCGGCATCACGCAGGGCCTTTTTGTATTCACTTTGTTGGGATGCATATCCGGTAAAAACAGACCCAAAACCACCGATAGACAGTTTCAGGGGTTCAGCAGCTGATGCGGCGCCAGCCAAGGTAGCGGCGGCAACAAGGGCGCTGGTTCCGATAAGGAGCTTTTTCATGCTCTTCTGATGTCCCTATTTACAAAAGTGTGTGGCTCAAACCTGCCTAGTTGCTGATGCCCTGTTTCTTTGCAGGCATGCAACGCGACCATATTAAGGAATATGAGGCGTGGGAAGGTCAACTGCTGATATGCAGGCCAAAAGGCAAATCAAGGGCAGTGTGTCTTTTTCATGCATGCATGTGATAAAAAAGCAACGAACCTATTGGTTCTAGGTGAAATATATCAATGTTTTGATGATATTTTCGTGTAGTACAGATTTAAATAAGGCCATCGGATTTGAAAGAGCAGTATCCGGTCCGGGCGATGATGACGTGATCGTGCAGCACAACGCCCAGCGGACGTGCTGCATCCCTGATTTGGTGAGTGATGTCGATATCAGCTTTTGATGGTTGGGGGTCGCCGCTGGGGTGATTGTGCACCATGATCAAAGCACTGGCACCCAGTTCCAGAGCGCGGCGTATGACCTCTCTTGGATAAACGGGGGTATGGTCAATGGTCCCCTTTTGCATGACTTCTTCTACGATCAGGCGATTCTTGCGGTCCAAGAACAAAACGCGGAAGCATTCTGTTTCACGATGGGCCATGGTCGCGTGGCAATAGTCCAGTACACGGTCCCATGATGCTAGAACTGGTTTGTCGAGAATTTCCTCTCTCAGCATCCAAGTTGCTGCAGCCGATGCAGTTTTTAAGGCCACCGCACCGGACTCACCGACCAAGGCAACCAGTTGGTCCGGCTCTGCAGACAAAACGCCGCCAATACTGCCAAAGCGCGCCAGAAGTCCCTTAGCCAGAGGTTTGACATCCCGGCGCGGAATTCCAAGGAATAGAAGCAGCTCCAAATACTCATAATCCTTCAACGAGTCAGGGCTTTCAGCTCGTGTGCTGGCTAGGAAGCGTTCTTTCAGCCGCTGTCGGTGGCCGCTGTACTCGTTGGCCGGGGGAGGAAGTGTGTCGGACATGATCTTAGGAATAGGGTGGGCAATGCCATCCTTGTGGTGACACGGTGAAAATTTCACAACCATCAACCGTAACGCCGATGGTGTGTTCAAACTGTGCGGACAGCGAACGATCCCGGGTTACCGCCGTCCATCCGTCGGGCAATACTTTGGTTGGGGCTTTTCCCGCGTTGATCATGGGTTCTATGGTGAAGATCATACCTGCTTCCAGCATCATGCCGGTTCCGGGTTGGCCGTAATGCAACACGCTGGGTGCTGTGTGGAACTGGGTGCCGACACCATGCCCGCAGAAATCAGTGACAACCGAGAAGCCATTCTCGTGCGCCCATGTCTCGATTGCGTGCCCTATGTCGCCAAGTGTAGCACCGGGGCGGACAACCTCGATGCCACGCATCAGGCATTCATAGGTTATTTCGACCAGTTTTCTTGCCTTGACCGATGGTTTGCCCACGTAATACATGCGGCTGCTGTCACCGTACCAGCCGTCCACAATCGGCGTGACATCAATATTGATGATGTCACCGTTGGCCAGTTTCTTCTTTTCGTCCGGGATACCGTGACAGACAACATGATTGACCGATGTGCAGACCGAACGTGGAAATCCCCGGTATCCAAAAGGTCCGTTTTTCAGTCCCCGTTCCTGTGTCCAAGCGACCACCAGATCATCTATGTCTGCGGTTGAAATGCCGGGTTGGATGAAGGGGGTTAGGTAATCCAGAAGGGCAGCTGCCGTTTGGCCAGCCTTGCGCATGGCGGCAAAGCCACTGGCATCATGCAGTATAACGGTGTTTTCAGAACGGCGGGACGGTGACATGCAGGCTTTCCTGGCAGTGAGTAGGTTACAGAGCAACGGGCAAGGGGGTCGCCAGATGGATGGCCGACGGCGTTATGGTGCAGGTGTGGCACAAGATCTCAACGCCGGCTGCCGTGGCCTGTTGCAAGGCGGCAGCGTAGTGCGGGTCGATGTCACCGGCAATGGAAAAGCGGACCAAGCCATCGTGTTCCCTTTGTATCACATAGAGCATAACCGCACGATTTCCGGCCGCGACCATTGCGCTCAGTTCATCCAGATGCTTGGCCCCGCGTGCGGTGACGGCATCGGGGAACAGGGCTGTTTTCCCGCCTGTCCCTGTATCGCGGAACAGGGTGACGTTTTTGACTTCAACGTAGCATGGTGGCTTGGTTGTGCTTTCAAGCAAAATATCAATACGGCTGCTGCGTCCGTACTTTACTTCGCGGCGCAGAGTTTCGTATCCGCCCAGCTGAGGGATCAGTCCGGCCTGTATGGCTTCTGCGGCCAACGCGTTGGGATGACTGGTGTTGACGCCAACAAGGGAACCGTCCACCCGGATCATTTCCCATGTGTATTTGAGCTTGCGTGCTGGATTGTCGGCAGGGGACAGCCAGACCTCAGACCCCGGGGTGCAGCATCCCGACATGGATCCTGAATTGGCTGTATGCGCCGTGACGACAGAGCCATCTGCCAGTGTGATATCGGCCATGAACCGCTTGTACCGCTTGATCAATGTGCCGCGAATGAGAGTGTGTCCAAAGTGCATCGGCGCACACTATCCTTTCCCCGTGGTGTCGTCGAGCCCGCAGACGGTGGCCCCCAAGGCTTCGGCCAGGCTGTGGGTTGCTGTGCCGGGGCGCAGTGCCTTGGGCTGGGTGGCAGCCGGTGCCCATCCCGAAACCCAGACGATCTGGAATGTTGCGGTCAGGCGCCCGGTATCATTCGTAAACATCCTTTCATACCGTTCCGCCGCACGCAGTAAGGTTTCCCGGCGCGAGAAGGTCTGGCGGCGTTCTATCAGGATGTTGCTCTCCCCCATACCTTGCAGGTCTTTCATCAACTTCAGTGCTGAATCGTACGTAACCGGGATTGTATCGCAGTCAATCACGGGCAGGGCAAAGCCGGCACGTTGCATCAGCATGCCCATGTCACAGATATCCACAAACGGCGAGATGCGTGGGGAGGCACCGCCTTCCACCTCGCTCTCGGCTTCCAGAAGGCATTGGCGTAGCTCATGCAAGGTATGCCCCCCGAACAGGGCCGCCAGAAACAGTCCGTCGGGCTTCAGGGCCCGGCGTATCTGAACTAGGGTACCGGGCAGGTCATTGACCCAGTGCAGGGACAGGGATGACACGACCAGATCCAAGCTGCTCTCGGCAAAGGGCAGGGCTTCCTCGTCGCATCCCAGAATGCGGGCTTGTTGGTGGCATCCCCGTTCCAGCATGCCTTTGGCTGCATCTGTCGAGAAGACCTGCTGTGTTCCTGCGCGTCGGGACAGTGGTTGTGACAACATGCCGCCATGGCTTCCCAGATCAACGATGGTCGGGAAGGCCCGGTTCACGTCATCCAGCCGTTCGATCAGTCGGTTTCCGACCTCTTCGAACAGGAAGGAAAAATCATCCAGGGAACGCGCTACCCGATTCTGGTGCTGGCGCAGGGCTTGCCGGTCAAAAATGACAGGGGTGGAAGTATGCATGCCGGCAAGACCTTTCCTTGTTATCGGAGCAAGAGTAGCGGTTTTTCTGCGGGCGGGGATAACGGTCCTGTTTTTTCCCGTCAACGGGGCGACCAGAAAAAGTTCTACAAGGGCCGTATTGCACGATCGTATAGTCCATCTTGGATTGATTTTCTTGCCGTGAAGAATGACCATAAAGATTGATCGTTTCTTTTATCCCGTGCGCCTTGCCCTGGATATCGTCCTTCCGCCGCGCTGTTTGCGCTGTGGTGTCGTGACGGGTACGTCTCACGGGGTGTGTGCCTCCTGTTTCGGAACGATCCGTTTCCTTGAGGCGGCAACCCAGTGTTCGCGATGCGCCATGCCTTTCGAGAGTCTTGCACAAGGTGGGGAGCATTCTTGTGAACCAGACCATGACCGTATTCTGGACAGGGTGCGGGCAGCAACACTTTATGACGATGGAACCCGTTCCATGATTCTCGCTTTCAAACATGCTGACCGAACGGATATGGCGCGTGGGTTGGCGGCGTGGCTGGCACGTGTATCTGCGGACATGCTGCATGAGGCTGATCTGGTCATACCGGTACCATTACATCGCTGGCGCCTTCTGTGGCGGCGTTATAATCAGTCGGCCCTTCTGTCCCGTGCCCTTGTCTCTTTTCAAACCCGTGCCCTGTATTGCCCGGTTTCGTTGCGGCGTGTGAGGGCAACGCGGACCCAAGGGCATTTTGATCGTATCCAGCGCCATAACAACGTTGCAGGGGCGTTTCATGTTGCTTCGCGGTATAGGGCCAGGCTTGCCGGGCGCAGGGTATTACTGGTCGATGATGTCATGACAACGGGGTCAACATTGCGTGCTTGTGCCTCTGCTTTGAAGGATGCCGGAGCTGGCCCGGTTGATGCCGTCGTTCTGGCCCGTGCCATGGGGCCGGGGTTATAATGTTGCAGTGCAAGCGATGTTGCGTACCGCGCTGCTTGACTGCATACTGTTATCAGAAGGCCGGCTATGTGTGTCCGGTGGTGTTTCAGGCGGAGTTTCGGCTCATGAGCGTGCATATCGAGATCTATACGTGGCCCCACTGCCCTTATTGTCACAGGGCCAAGGCTCTTCTCGATGCGAAGGGTGTTGCCTATACCGAGATTGATGTTTTGGACAACACAGCAAAGCGCGCAGAGATGGAGCAGCGGTCAGGGCGCCGTACCGTTCCACAGATTTTCATTGGCGGTACGCACGTCGGCGGGTGTGATGATCTGCATGCGTTAGATGAAAAAGGTGGCCTTGACCCGATGCTGGCTCAAGCCAGCTAGATTGTGTGGGGCGGTGTCACCGGGGCCGCCCTAGTTTTCCATCAGGACCCTGATATGCGCTGCAGCTGACGAGGCCGTTGCAATCAGGTCGTAGCCTCCCTCTAGAACAGAGATGATGCGTCCGCCGCACAGGCTGTCGGCAACAGCCATCAGTTTGCGGGTTGCTTCGGCATAGTCCTTGACGGTTAGCTTCATGTTGGCCAGAGGGTCGCGCCCATGCGCATCAAACCCTGCTGAAATGAACAGAATGTGCGGTCTGAAATTTTTCAGGGCCGGTATAATGCGGTTATCCAGCGCCTCCATAAACACGGTTCCGTCCGATCCAGACGGAAGAGGGCAGTTGACGATATTGTTGTGTGCCCCTGTTTCTTCTGCGCTTCCGGTGCCGGGATACAGGGGGAACTGGTGTGTTGATGCATAAAACGCATCAGGATCATTCCAGAAAATGTCTTGGGTGCCGTTCCCGTGATGAACATCCCAGTCGATGACAGCCACTCTTCCAAGACCGTGTATGCTCCGGGCTTGCATGGCCCCGACAGCGACATTGTTGAAAATGCAAAATCCCATGGGCTGGGTTCTGGTCGCGTGGTGGCCGGGCGGGCGGACGGCAACAAAAGCATTGCGGGCCTGCCGGGCAACCACGGCATCAACGGCTGCACAGACACCCCCTGCGGCACGCAGCGCAGCTTCACCGCTTTTTGGTGACAACGGTGTATCACTGTCGATGGCATAATATCCCTGCTTGGGGATATGGCTCATAATGTCGTCGATATAAGACTGTGGGTGTACGCGGGTTAACTGCTCTAGGGTAGCACGTGGCGCTTCTTCGCGGTGCAGCATAAAAAAATCCTCACTTTCGAGGATCTGGAGAACACTGCGCAAGCGATCAGGGTTTTCGGGGTGGTAGCCTCCGGTTTCGTGCTCGAGGCAATCATGATGCGATACCAAGAGAGTCGGCATCAACCACTCCATCTCGTAGCAGATTAGGATCGGCAAGCCGTTAGTATATCTACCACAGGCTATGCTCCTTGTTATTAGTATAAGAGAGCGGCGCGAAGCCTGCCATGCCGATTTTGTACTAGTGTCGGCTTATGGAATGCAGTGCTGGATTCAGGTGTTATTTTGTGCGTCGCACTATGAAACGGTCAATGTGGTCCACTCCACGTATTCGCTCTAGGGCGTTTTCTTGTTCCAAGAGATGAATGTGGGCAATGGCCTCTCCCACAGCAAAGAGCAAGCCGTGTTCATCCAGAGGATGCCGGAAGAGAACGGGAAGAAGATCCGCTGCACTGCGTGGTGTGTCTTGACAGGCAGAAAGGCAGTCTTCAAGGCGGTCTTTGTGGTGTTGCAGAATGGCGTCAATTCTTCGATGCAGACCACGGAACGGGAGTCCATGGCTGGGAAGAACCAAGGCTGTGTCCGGAACCAGATCCTTCAGGGCTTCTAGGCTATGCCGATATAAAACCAAGGGATTGGCATCTGGTTCATTGGGCCAGACACTGATATTGGGACTGATGCGGGGTAAAACCTGGTCTCCGGCAATCAGGATATTTTGTGTTGGACAGTAAAGACAAGCCATCTCTGGAGAATGGCCTTGTCCGATGATAACATCCCACGCGTACGATCCGATCATGAGCGTGTCGCCATGCCTGATGCGGTTAAAGCGTTTGGGAACAGGTGAAACCCGCCGGGAAAGGGTATTGCCCCGTTTTTCGACACGATGAATTTTTTCCGGATTCAATCCTGCCCGGCGATAAAAGTTGGCTTGGTTCTCTGAGAACGCCTCGGACGTGTCACAGGACAAGATAACCCCCATTGCCCATTCGGACAGGGTTGTTGTCAGGGGGGCATTGAAGCGTTGGCACAGCCAGCCGGCCAATCCCATATGGTCGGGGTGAAAATGTGTACATAGCAGTTGCCGTACGGCTTTACCTGCCAGAGGCCCGTCCAGCAGTTCGTCCCAGATGGCTTGGGTTTCGTCTGTAGCAAGGCCTGTGTCAACGATAGTCAGGTCTGCATCCACATCTTCTAGGACCCACAGGTTTATGTGATCAAGGGCGAAGGGTAGAGGCATCCGGGCCCAGAGCAGCCCATCTCCGACATTCTGTACTTTTGACGGTGCTGGCGGATCTATCCAAGGATACTCCAGAGGGGATAACGCATGCATGACAAACCATCCCTTTTTGTCTTTGACTACCAGATAAAACCAGCCAAGGCGGCCGCTGGACGAACGCCATGGCGGGCAGCAAGGCGCGCCATACGCAGGGGATCAGCGGGTTTCCCGTAGGCACCGCCGACTTCATCAGCGTGAATGCCGCCCGTTACCCATAGTCCGTCGATGCTTGCTGCTGCTGCACCGGCCATATCCGTTTCAAGGGAATCCCCGATTGTGCAGACGCCAGTTGATGGAAACCCCATTTTCTCCAGACATAACCGATATACGGCAGGATCAGGCTTTCCTCTCCAGATAACCGTTCCCCCGTATTCAATATAGATATCGGCCAGAGCCCCTGCGCACACGATGGCCTTACCCTGTCGGATGACGGTCCTGTCCGGGTTGGCGCATACCATCGGCAGCCCGGCTTGCACGCCCTTGGCCAGTATGGCCCGGTAGTGATCAGCGTTGTCATCCAAGCTGACCGGGCCAGTGTTCATGATGAATGTGGCGTGATCCAGGTCTGTCAGTACAACGCCAGTCTCTTCATAAATTGTTAGATCCCGTTCTGGCCCCATATGGAAGCATGCGTTCCCCAGTGCCGCAAAAGCTGGGTCCTTGCGGGTCAGAAGAGCATGATGCACAGCATCTCCGGATGACAGGATATCGTCATACAGATCACGGGGGATTCCCATGGTCTCCATCTGGGCTATCAGAGCAGAGGCACGTCGTGGCGCATTGGACAGAAACATCACACGTGCCCCCGTGGCCCGCAGTTGACGTAAGGTCTCGGCTGAATGGGGATATGCCGCGACCCCGTCGTGAATTACGCCCCACAGATCCAGAATAAATGCGTTCCATAGCCCGGATGCGGCGCGTAGGCCGGGAAGTTGCAAGGGAATATACAGACCGGAGCGACCGGATGATGGTTCAGGTGTGTCAGGAATGGTGGTCGGCACCAACAGCCTCCGCAACAGAATGAAAACCTTCGCGCTTTGCCAGAAGAAGCAGATCGTCCCTGATCTGCTGGACCAAGGATGGCCCTTGGTAGACCAAGGCGGTGTATAGTTGTATGAGGGAAGCCCCTGCCTTTATTTTTTCCCAGGCATCAGCGCCACTGCCAATGCCGCCAACCCCTATCAGGGGAATGCCTCCCTTGGTCAGGCGGTACATACGTCGCAGCAAGGCTGTTGAGGCAGTGCGGAGCGGACGGCCGGACAATCCACCCGCCTCATGACGAGCCTGTCCCGTCAGCGTATCCGGACGTGCCAGTGTCGTATTGGCGACAACCAGTCCATCAATACCATTATCGCAGGCCAAGGCTGCAAGCTCGACTTCATCCATTTCCTCAAGGTCAGGGGCAATTTTGAGCAGCAACGGGGTCGAGTTCGTATCCTGCTCCAAGGTGCGTTGCACGCTGCTGACAATGTGTTCCAGATGCTTGCGTTCCTGCAGCGCCCGCAATCCCGGTGTATTCGGGCTTGATACATTGATGACCAAGAAGTCAGCCAAGCCGGCAAAGGCTGCGGCACCTTTTACGTAATCATCAGCCGGATCAGTTGTATCCTTGTTCTTACCTAGGTTGACACCGATCAGTCCGTGAAGTGTTTGCTTACCCTTTCGCAGGCGTGCCAACCTTTGTCTGACAACGTGCATGCCATCATTGTTGAACCCCATCCGGTTGATGATAGCCCCATCTTCTGGAAGCCTGAACAGGCGTGGTTTTGGATTGCCATCCTGTGGGCGGGGTGTGACGCCACCAATCTCTACAAAACCAAATCCCATGCGCAACATGGCATCGGCGACTTTGCCGTTCTTGTCGAATCCTGCGGCCAGACCAACGGGATTGGGAAAAGTCCGATTCCAGAGAGACACAGCCAGCTCTGGTTGAGACGGTGGCGTGAAGAGCGGGATCAAGGGCGATTGCATAGCAAGTATTGCTATGCGGTGCGCCTGCTCCGGGTCCATTCGTCCCAGAAGTGGAGCAGCAACACGGCGGTAGAGATCAAGCGGCATCAATGCAAATCAAGACGAGGCCAAGATAATTTCGGTCGGGAATATAAAACGTAGGTTTTCGTTCAGTGGAAGATCCCATGTTTCTTGCACGGCCTCGATCGGAAGAAGACCGTAGAGATGTGGGTAGAGTTCAGGTCCCTCCATACGTACGGTCCCGGCCAAGCGGTCGCGGTCAATGCGTAGCAGCATCAGTTCAGATGTTTCGGAGAACCAGCGTTCCGCCGTTCCCATAACTTGGGCTGCGGTTGACAGGTGGATAAACCCATCGGCCCGGTCGGTGGGAGACCCTTCGAAAAAGCCCTCACGGACGGCTTGGCGCCACTGCTCGGGCAAAATCAGGCGATACAGCCGTTGTGGGGATCGTGTGTCGTGTTCAGGGCGCAGATCGCGTCGAGGATGTGTATAGCTCATGGTTGAGAACTGTACCTCAAGAGCCCCGGATATCGAAAGCAACTTTTGATCTTGTCTTGCTGAGTTGCAGGTAGGCAGAATGTTGCGCTTGTGATGGAGAGCGGGCGGCGGGTAGGCAAGGGAATGCGGCTCGATTATACTGACATCCCCGTGTTCCCTGTGTTGTCTGTTGCCATCAGCGAGGCTTTATGGCGTTTGGTTCAATCTGCTTCACCGCTGCTGCTACCTCTGCTGCTGAAGAAGCACTAGAGCGCCTTTGTCAGCGCTATGGTCAGGTTCCTGCGGATCGGGCTGATGTTATTGTGGCCTTGGGGGGGGATGGTTTCATGCTGGAAACTATGCACCGCCATATGGCATTGAAAAAACCGATCTATGGCATGAATCGGGGAACGGTCGGCTTTCTGTTGAATGCGTATGCCGAGCATGGGCTGGAGGAACGCTTGGCAAAGGCGACCTGCGTCCAGCTGTTCCCTTTGGCGATGACGGCGCTGACCAGCCAAGGGGATACCCTGCATGCCCTTGCAATCAACGAGGTTTCAATGCTGCGTCAGACGCGTCAGGCAGCCAAGATTCGTATCAGTGTAGACGGAAAGGTCCGTTTGCCGGAATTGATCTGTGACGGGGCGCTGGTGTGCACATCGGCAGGTTCAACCGCCTATAATCTCTCTGCACATGGCCCCATTCTCCCTATGGGATCAAATGTCATGGCCTTGACACCGATTTCAGCATTCCGCCCTCGGCGCTGGCGTGGTGCTGTTCTTTCTCATCAGGTATCCCTTGACTTTGACATTATAGAAGGCGAAAAGCGCCCGGTCTCGGCTGTGGCCGATTATACCGAAGTGCGCGATGTCATAAGGGTCTCCGTGCGCGAGGATCGCTCTATCGTATTACCTGTTCTGTTTGATCCCGAGCATAACCTTGAGGAAAGAATTTTATCTGAACAGTTCACAGGGTGATATCACCGTGCATATAGATGGTTCCCCCGGTGGGCGGGGCGGCGTATAGAGAGGGATCGCTGACAGGGAGTTGCCATGCTGACCGTCTATGTGCCAGGACCGGCCGGTCTGTATTCCTTTCCTCCGGCTCCGGGGCTTCCGGTTCCGCCGGAAGTGGTGTGGATTGATCTATACCAACCCGTAACGGCCGAGGTTCATCGAGTCGAGCAGGCTCTTGATATTGCCCTGCCAACCCGGGAGGAAATGCAGGAGATTGAGGCTTCCAGCCGGCTGTACCAGGAAGATGGCGCTGTTTTCATGACAGCCGTTGTGCTGGCCCAGTCTGATACGGAGCATCCGGAAACAACAGCTGTGACCTTTATTCTGTCCGGCGAGCGACTGGTGACAGTGCGCCACGCTGAACCCAAGCCATTCCGGGCCTTTGCCACACGTGCCAGCCGGCAGCAGGGATTGAAGACCGGCGACGTGATATTGGTAAATTTGTTGGAAACAGTCATCGAGCGTGCGGCCGACATTCTGGAACGTGAGATGGCCCGTGTCGATGCCATATCCTCCGAAGTTTTCAATCACACACCAACCGGGCAGAGGCGGGTAAACCAGGCTGAAAGCCGTGACTTTCAGGATATTTTGCGCGATATCGGCCAAACTGGTGACGTTGCATCCCGTGCGCGTGAAAGTTTGATGTCGATTGGCCGACTTCTGGCGTTTCTGGATCAGGGATTGCCCAGTCAGGGGCAGGAAGCCAGGGCCCAAGTCAAGATTATGTGGCGCGATGTGCAAAGCCTTCTGGATCATGCCACCTTTCTGGCTGGCAAGATCAGCTTCCTGCTGGATGCAACCCTTGGCATGGTGAATATCGAGCAGAACTCGATTATCAAAATCTTCTCCGTTGTCTCTGTTGTTTTCCTGCCTCCGACCATGATTGCCAGTATCTATGGCATGAATTTCGAGCTGATGCCCGAGCTGAAGTGGGCACTGGGGTACCCGTGGGCATTATTCCTGATGCTCATGTCGGCGGTTGTGCCCTTCCTGTACTTCAAGCGCAAAGGCTGGCTGTAGTTGTGGGCAGGCACAAGTGCTAGTCGGCGTATCCTGATGTTCCGTTGGGGTACTGGCATAAGATCGGTGTGGCATCTGTGTTCTGAGTAAGCAGGCTATGGCCATAACACAAGCCCCGGTCAAAAGTGCGAAACCTCCGTTCCAGCCAAATATGTCGATCGTGTACCCCATCATGGCATTGGCTGCGACAGATCCGCACAAATAGCCAAAGAGACCTGTAAAACCTGCTGCCGCTCCGACAGCTTTCTTGGGCACCAGTTCCATGGCGTGTAATCCTATTAGCATGACAGGGCCATAAATCAAATCAGGAAGCCGATAGCCAGAAACGCCGTCATTTCAATGTAGGGATTCTGGCCTGTACCGAGCCACTGCACAAGAAGTGCGCAGAGAATCAGGGCCATGAACAGGATGCCGGCTGGTGCTCGTTGTGCCGAGAACAGCCGATCTGATATCCAGCCACAGAGCAAGGTGCCGGGAATACCAGCCCACTCGTATAGGAAGTAAACCCATGAAGAGACTTCAACATCAAAGTCTCTTGTTTCTTTCAGATACGTCGGCGCCCAATCCAGAACTCCGAACCGGATCAGGTGTACAAAAACGCTTGCACCTGCAAGCCACCACAGCATGGTATTGGGGATGAAGTGCTGTCCAATAACCATACGAAAAGACATTTTTTGTTCTGGCCGGTGAGGTGTTTGACGACCATTGCTATAATCTTCTACGGATGGCAATCCACAGGACTGTGGTGTATCGCGCAGGGTCAGGGTTGTGAAGACAGCAATAACGAACGCAAACCCGGCCGGTACATAGAAACCGGCATGCCAGTCATTGAACCAGCCCATACCTGTCAGGAATAGAAGCCCCAGAAGGCCACCGCCGATATTGTGTGTGCTGCATTCCAGACAGACACGATCAGCCCACGCTTTGACTGTGGCCACCAGTGCACAATGGTGCGACCACACGGTGCCCATCCCATGCCTTGCGCCCATCCATTGGCAAACAAAAGAATACACATCATGGCAATGCTTGATGTTGCCCAAGACGCATATCCCAGTATGAAGACGATAGTAGCGGACAGAAAAAGCCCAAGTGGCATGAATAGGCGGGGATTAGAATGATCGGAAACAGCACCCATCAAGAACTTAGATAGTCCATAGGCAACAGATAGACCTGAAGCAGCTATTCCTAATTCGCCGTGGGAATACCCTTGCTCTATCAGATACGGCATGGCTAGGCAGAAGTTCTTGCGTACCAGATAATACCCAGCGTATCCGATGAAGATGCCAGAGAAGATTTGCCATCGCAGCCGCGTGTAGAGGGAAGCAACGTCACGGTCAGGTAAGGGGGCGGCGTGCGGTGCCGGGGCCGGCGCATTCAGCGACATGGGGGCCAATCCTTATTCCGTGGTATATGCCTTGCTTAAGGCGATGAAATTGCAGAAAGATGCACAATTTTTTGTAGTTTTATGTTTGCAAATACATCTTTATTACACGGAATGATAATCCGGTAAGTAGATTATCATTCGTGATTAAAGTTTATGATTGTATACGTAGGCATCTGAATTAGGGTGCTATGGGGACACAAAAAAAACAGCCAGATCAATTGAATGACCTGGCCGTTCTGGTGCCCAGCAATGTTCACACCTTACTTTTTGTCAAACGGGTTATCCCGTTTGCGCAGGAAAATTCTGATCGGTACACCCTCTATCGCGAATGTCTCCCTCAGACCGTTGACCAGATAGCGCATATAGCTATCCGGCAGTTCATCAGGCTTGGATGCAAAAATGGCGTAGGTTGGGGGGCGTGTTTTGGCTTGGGTCATAAAGCGCAGGCGAATCCGTCGCCCCTGTTTGGACAGGGGTGTCGGGTGGCGTTCGGTCATCTCCGCCAGCCAGCGATTCAGCTTCGATGTAGTGACACGTGTGTTCCAGACCCGATGAATAGCAAATGCCGTTTTCATCAATTGATCCATCCCGCGACCCCTTAAGGCGGAAATTGTCAGGGTCGGAATACCCCGAACCTGCGGTAAGGACTTTTGCAGGCGATCATCAAGCTGTTGCAGGGCTTCTTGACGGTTATCTACGGCATCCCATTTGTTGACCGCGATGACCAGAGCTCGCCCCTCATCAATGACCATCCTGGCAATCGTCAGGTCCTGTTTTTCCAGTATGGCGTTGGCATCAAGCATCAACACCACAACCTCTGCCATACGAATGGCGTTGAGGGTTTCTGCAACGGACAACTTTTCTAGGCTGTCATCGATGCGGGCGCGCCGACGTATGCCTGCTGTATCGACAAGACGGATGCGCCGTCCTTGCCATTCCCAGTCTATTTCGACAGAATCACGCGTTATACCAGCCTCGGGGCCAGTCAGCATACGTTCCTGTCCCAGCAGCTGGTTGATCAAGGTTGACTTGCCGGCATTCGGGCGTCCGACGATGGCCATCTGCAAGGGGCGATCCGGCCGGCCAGGTTCTTCATATGGCTCCAGTTCTTCTTCTTCGGCGTCAGCATCCGAAACGGCGGGAGCGCATGAGTTATCATCGTCATCGCTGGCCTCATCACCTGTGTTGTCACCGTCTGTCGTGTCATCGGTTTCTCTGACGATGGATGCCAACGGGCCTTCACCATCCTCTGGTGGTTCTGCTCCGGCTTCGCGGGCAAACGGCAGGAGAGCCTGGAACAGCTCCAGCATACCTTCGCCATGTTCAGCTGACACAGCAACAGGTTCGCCAAGGCCCAGACTCCAGGACTCGTAAAGCCCCGGTGCGCCGGCCTTGCCCTCGCATTTGTTGGCACACAAGATAACAGGGGTGGGATGTTTGCGTAAAAGGGCAGCAAAGTGGGCATCCAAGGGGGTTACCCCGGCCCGGCTGTCAATCAGGAACAGCGCGATATCAGCCTCATCAAGAGCGGCTTCTGTTTGCGCCCGCATCCGCCCTTCCAGGCTCTCGTCCGTGCTGTCTTCCAAGCCTGCTGTATCGATAACCATAAAGTCCATACCAGCAAGGCTGGCTTTATGGACCTTGCGGTCACGGGTTACGCCCGGCATGTCATGAACAATAGCCAACCGTCTGCCGACCAGACGGTTGAACAGCGTGGACTTGCCGACATTGGGGCGGCCAACAATGGCAACCGTAAAAGTCATGATAAAATTCGTACTTTCCAGAAAATTCAGCGAACGCAGACGACATCCCCGGCATCGGTCAGGAAGTAAAGTGCTTCATGTGCGACAGCAGGAGACAGGGATATACCGGCAGGCATATCCAGATGGCCTATGACGGACCCGTCATAGGGATTTATGCTGACTGCCTTGCCATGTGATCCTGCAAGGACAAGACGGTCAGAGGCCAGTACGGGGCCAGCCCATGTGATCCGCCCCTTTTTGTCTTCAGGGTCTTCCCACAGGTCAAGGGAGGTGATCCATGCGATCTTTCCATTTCTTGCATCAATCGCGACCACTTCAGCATCCAAGGTGACAGCAAACAGCCAGTCTCCTGCAAGCCAAGGCTGATGCAGGCCCGCCATCGACAGTTCCCATGCGCGTTCCCCTGTTCGCATGTCTATTCCGGTCAGAAGCCCGGAATGACCCAGAACAAAAATGCGGGTTCGATCAATCACCGGACGAGCTGCGATGGCTGCCAGCGTGCCAGTTGCATCGGTGCGCCGTGTCGCCACTACGCTGTCTGCCCATAGGGCTGCTCCCGTATCCGTACGCAAGGCCACAACTTCGCCGCTGGTGAAGGGGAAAATTCCGACGCCGCCCACGACCGCCGGAGCAGCAGCCCCCAGAACCGATGTATTCTCCTCAACCCCCGAGTATGTCCACACAATGGATCCGTTCTCTTCGGAAAGAGCAATAGCCTTATTGTCCAGCGTTGTGACAAAGACACGACCGTCGCTGACCGTTGGACCAGCCCGCATCGGGGCCGGGACGGACCGCCGCCAGATTTCTTCACCGTTGTCTGCCCTCAATGCAATAACGTCAGCAAATCCGGTCGTGACAAACAGCCGCCCATTGTTGAAGGCTACGCCGCCACCCATCAGGTAGCCGTCATCCTCGTGATCAGGGGTCAATGCCTTGTCCCACAAGGTTTTGCCGCTTTGGGCGTTGAGCGCTGTCACTACACCCGAGGTATCAATGGTATAAACGGTATCGTTCGCAACGACGGGTTCTCCCATCAGGCGGTCCCGTCGGCCTGAACCACTGCCTATGGAGCGAATCCAAGCAACCTTTGGTGATGCTGATACTTTCATGTGCTGCATGGCGTGGTGGCTGTACCCGCCCTGCTGCGGCCATTGTGCATTGTCTTCCGGGGCGGGCAGCCGAATGGATGTAGCCAGGTCCGGGTCATGTTTTAGAGAACGTTCATGCTCTAGGACAGAAATGCGGGTTCCAGGCACAGGTGGTTTCACATCATCCCCGAACCAGCTGTCACCCGAGCAGGCAGATAAGCCGGCAGAGAGGGTCATGATGCAGAGTACACGAACAATAACGGTGCGGGCGTTGCGGTTTCGGGCCATGAAGATAAGGTCTCCCGGGGGGCTCAATAACTCAGGACAGCAATATAGGGTGCATGCGTCAGGGGGCGTCAGGGACTGTGGCTCCCAAAGACATCAGAACCTCGCGCAGGCGGGCCCGAATCCCGTAAGGTGTACTGCGGTCAGCAGCCAAGTCTGTAAAGAGTGTGACCGCATCATCGCGGCGGTTTTGCTGCAAGGCAATCAGCCCGCGCAGTTCGCCAGCCAGATAACGAAAGCGGGTTGACGGACCAAGAAGTGGTGCGAGCTCTGCGTCCAAGGCGGACAGGTCGGCCCCGGGTTGATCCAGTCCGTGCTGTACAATAAGAAGGCGGGCAAGATCACGGAAGATTGGGTCGGCATTGCTCGTGTCACGCAATTCCTTCCACAGGGCTGTGGCCTCGGTCACTTTGCCTGCCTGCGCCAGTAGGGCGGCGGCTTTCATGACCGCAAGATCACGATTTCCCTTTGATGCGCCTGAAGCAAAATCTCTCAACGCCTGTGCCGTTGCTTCATGATTTGTGTCAACGCCCTGTGACAGGGCAGCTTCAAATGCTGTTGCTTCCTTTACCCGGGAAGACGTTTGCCAGGCTATCCACCCCTGCCAGCCGGCAACAGCAAGCACCAGTGCCACAGCCGCGGCAACAACTGTGGGGCCATAGGCCTTCCACAGCCGGTTCAGTTGCTCGTGACGAAGGTCGTCGTCCACCTCGCGGAACAGGGCAGCCTGTTGTGGGTCAAGTGGTGTATCAGCCACGGGTATCAGTCCTTGCAAGAAACCTTGGAGCCCCGAACATAGTGCGAGGTGGCTCTGTAGGCAACGAGCGGATCGCCTCTTTCGGCATATTTCATGCGTTTTTCAGCGTTTTTTAACCACCGTGACCTGACCATGGTGCACGTAGTGACAATCCGTGATGGTGCCCGCCTTAGCGGATTCCTAGCGTCCCGGAATTGGCCTCTTGGGAAGGTGTAGCCAGGATGAATGCCCTGATTCCACGCTGTCTGGTTGTTATGGCTGTCCTCATGTCCTCGGGATGTGAGATTTTGCCGAAGCCCGGCTATGTAGGACTCGGGTACATCGGGACAGATCGTACCCCTCTGGATCGCCTCAGCGGTTGGATGTCTGGTCAGGATTGTTCGTCGGCCCGTGCTGCACGGGGGGGGCACTGGTGCCAGCCTGTCTATGAGAACAGGCCGGAGAATCCAGATTTGTATTGCTATCGTTCCATTGGTACGGTGGATTGTTACCACACGCAGAGTCCCAACCCTCATGACCATCTGGTTGGAAATGTTCCCGGTGGTTTGCAGAGAACATGGTAGTTCCTGTGTAGAGTTGACCCGGTGGACCGGATTCTTGACAATAGACCGACCGGTTGCAGCCCCGCTCGGGGCGGCGCACAGTGTCCTGCCTATACAGGAGGCGCTATGACCCAAGTGGTTCCCTTGGCTGGCTATCGCGCTTGCCGTCATGGTCTGGCTGTGTTCTTCAGTCGGGACGAGATGAGCGCCCTACTCGGGGTTTATGCAGACTGTGTTTCACGGGGAGGCTGGCGTGATTATGCCATCGGGAGTGATGGTGGGCAGGCGTGGTTTGCCGTGTGTCGTTATGCCGGTGAACGTCCTGCTTGTGTGCTGACAAAGCGTGCCGTGTCTGGCCATGTTGTCTATACACTTTTTGATGAAAGTCGGCGTGTCCGACAGAGTTGCAATCTTTCGGAAATCCTTGGATGCTTCAGGCGCATATCGGCTGCCGTGTAACAGATGCCGGGACTACATGCTTCTACGAGCCTAATTTTTCTATATCCTCTTGTCTTTTCTGTTTTTTGATGAAATCAAGGGTGTATTATCCTGACGATGTCATGGATGTAAGGGAGAGTGTCATGGCCCATGATTCTGTTGCCGGAAAAACGCTTGGTGTGGTCTTGGTGGGCTTGGTTGGCCTTCTTGCATTTATTGGTATTTTGGCTGTCTCTGCTGTGGGGTTCCAGGATGTGTCGCGCGTGGCCCAGCATATTGGTCTTGGTCTTGCTGCTCTTCTGATGGTTGGTACGGTCCTTCTCGCAGTGGGGCAGGGAGACTGATCCGGTCCGGGCTCCTCTTTGTATTGTGCCGGGCTTGATGTATGAGATTGTTCCCCTATTTTCCTCGTTTTTATATTGTGTATCTACCTTGTGCCCAGATAAACATGATAACATGTGAACGTTCAGTCAGGAGGGCCTTGCTTGACTGCCCACGTTCTGTCTTTGCAATCCGTTATTCCGGACTCTTTCGTGCAGTCTTTTCCTGATGCCTTGGTTGTTGTCTGGAACGGCTTTGTTGTGCAGGTCAATGCGACGATGGAGGCTCTGTCCGGTCTGTCTGCGCGTGCTTTGTGTGGCCAGGCATGGTCTTCGCTGATCCAACTGTCTGACAGCGAAAAGGAGCGTGGAGAAAGGGGCGGATACCACGTTGGCCTGCTTGCGAAGAATGGACGCCATACTAGGGTAAATGTTTCTTTGATCGGTAATGCGCTTGGCTTGGGCAAAGGTATTTCTGCAGATGTATGGCGGGTCAGGCCGCTAGATAATTGCCTTGCTTGTTCAAACGCATTCTTTCCTTCTGCTCATTGTCCCGGGGCAGGAGCTTCAGCGTGGTGCGTGTATCGCCTTACGCCTGATGGGCGCTGTTTTTATGTCAGTCCGGATCTTGCTGCGCTTCTGGGATATCCTGATAGTGGAAATCTGATTGTACCGTTGCCTGTCGGTGCATTTCCTTCCTATGTTGATCCCGCATGCGGTATAGAGTTGTTTGCCTTGGCGCAAGAGCGGGGTTATGTCCGCGATTTTGAGATGATGGTATCACGCCCGGATCATGTAATCCTTTGGGTGTCGCAGGAGATCAGTTGCGTGGTTGATGATCGTGGGGGGCCATTGTTTTACGAGGCGATAGTCCGTGATATCACCGCCTGTAGGGAAGCAGACGAACGTTTGCGCCTGTTGGTCCGTGTTTTTGAAAGTACACGCGAAGGCATTGTACTGCTTGATGAGAGCGGAGGGTTGCATGCTGCCAACCCGGCTTTTGTATGCATGACGGGGCTTTCCGGTGATGTGGTGGAAGCAAAGCCCCTGCGTTTGCTTGCCGAGGGGCTGCACGATCCTGATTGTCTCGATCGTATCTTGGAAACGGTTCGTGTTTCAGGGCACTGGGCGGGCGAGTTGTTCATTCGTGACAGCGATGGTGAACCCTTCCCTGCAGAGGCTGTTGTCTCGGCTGTGCATGATGACCATGGGCAGGCTACCCATTTTGTCATTCGTCTTTCAGATGTAACAGCGCGGAAGAATGATGAGGCTTGGGTTCGTTTTCATGCCAACTATGATCTGCTGACCCGCCTGCCCAACCGGCGTCTTTTGATGGAGCGTCTTGAGTCTGCACTTGAGGCAGCATGCAGGGAAGGCAAACAGGGTTGCGTCCTTTTGGTTGATCTTGATCGATTCAAGACCATTAATGATGCATGGGGGCACGCAGCGGGCGATGAGTTGCTGCGGCTTTTGTCCCGTCGTCTCAATCAGTGTGTTGGATCAGAAGACAGTGTCGGGCGTCTGGGTGGTGACGAATTTCTGGTTCTGATGCCCGAGGTTGAAACAGTCCAAGCTGGCGTTGCAATGGCCGAACGCATTCTGCATGCTTTGCAGGAACCTTTTTCGTTAGCCGGGACAGAGCAGTTCTGTCAATTATCGATAGGAATTGCTCTTTTTCCTGATGACGGCCTGACTGCAGGCGATGTCTTGCGCAACACAGATGTTGCGATGCAGGTTTCAAAGAAGCACGCTGTGCGCCGGTATACGGTCTATGACTCGTCCATGTCTGCTGCTGCAGGTGTCCATCCTGGCCTTGAGAATGACCTTAGGCTGGCCTCTGTGCGCGGTGAGCTGGAGTTGTACTACCAGCCCAAGGTGGATGCTGGTACCTTGAAGGTCAGGGGTGCCGAGGCCTTGATCCGTTGGCATCATCCGGTTCATGGTATGGTGAGTCCGGCAGAGTTTGTGCCCATTGCCGAAGAAACCGGTTTGATTGTGCCGATCGGGCGCTGGGTTTTGCGCCGTGCCTGTGTGCAGCTGGTCAACTGGCTTCGCAGCGATATCGGTGTCCCCAGTGTATCGGTCAACGTATCCCTGCGTCAGTTTCAGGACCCGGGGTTTGTGGCCAGTGTACGCCAGATTCTGGATGAGACAGGGCTTGATCCGGTACGCCTTGACCTAGAAATTACCGAGAGTGTCATGACAGGGGATGTATCCCGTGCAGTCAGTATTCTGCGGGAGTTGAAGGATCTTGGTGTGACCTTGTCGATGGATGATTTCGGAACGGGTTATTCATCGCTGACCTGGTTGAAGACGTTCCCGATTGATACCCTCAAGATTGACCAGACATTTGTTCGTGACTTGTCCGGCAGTGGGCGTGATGCCGCCATTGTCACCACCATTATTACCTTGGCTCGTAACCTTGGTTTTGGTGTTGTTGCCGAGGGTGTGGAGCATACACAGCACGTCGATCTTCTGCGTGAAATGGGCTGCGATGCTTTCCAGGGGTACTGGATTGCCCGCCCCCTTCCGCCAAGGGATTTCGCGGATTTTGTTGCCGCCCGCAAGGCTGGTTTGGTACCGGATGGGGTGATGTCCTGGCCCGCTTGAAAAGACTATTTTCTCTCTTTCAATCCATGCGCGGCTTCTGTGGAAAGCGGCGGGTGAGCTGATCAGCCCACAGGTCGGGCAGGGTTGCCAGAAGCCATGAGGTCAGGATGACAGGCCACGGGAAGCTGATTCGCCCCTTGTTTTTGGCTAGCCCGCGCACAATATGGTGGGCTGCCTTCTTGGCAGGCATCAGAAAGGGCATGGGAAACGGGTTAACCGCAGTGATGCGACTTTCTACAAATCCAGGCAATATAACAGAAACCCTTATATTGTTTGTGGCCAGCGCCCCGCGCAGGCCTTCGCCCCAAACTTTTATACAGGCCTTGCTGGCGCAATAGGCCGGTGCGGACGGCAGGCCACGGAAACCCGCTGCCGAGGCCATAAGCGCGATTTGTCCGTTCCTGCGTGGTTTCATTACGTCTAGGGCAGGCATGATCGTGTTCATAACCCCGGTGATATTGGTGGCGAACACGGTCTGTGGTGATGATGTTTCCCCAATGCCGGCATTGGCAATGACAAGACTCAAGGGAACTTTGCCATCGGCCTCCTGTATCAGCGCTTTCATACCGTCGCAATCTGTTACATCCGTCAGGCTGGTATGCACGGATGCACCTGTGGACCGGCAGATGGTAGCCGTTTCTTCTAGGCGTTCCGGATTGCGACCGGTCAGGGTCAGGTCATGCCCCTGCTGTGCATAGGCAAGGGCCAAGGCTTGGCCGATACCGGAAGAGGCTCCTGTGATCAGCGTATGCGGGTTGTTTGCTATCTTAGTCATGGCTTACAGAGCTATTGTGTGGTTGGGTTATGGGCAGTTGCCTGCATCCATCCCGTGCTGTCCAGTCTTACGATCTGTGCTGTCACTGTGTTCGGAAATACAGCTGCCCCTATAACATGATGACCATCGCAGGCAATGGTATATCCATGCAGGTTCTTGCAGTGGAATGTGCCGTCGGCATGAACGGTTGGCGTTATCGTACTCAGGGTGGCCCCAAGCCCTTCACCGGTCGCTTTCACAATGGCTTCTTTCATGCTCCAGCGGGACAGGGCAAAAAGACGGCCCTGGTCGTAATCAAGTTCGTTCATAATCCGGATTTCCGCAGGGGACAGAAAATCCTTTGATAATGACGTCCAGTCTAGCTGAGGACGTTGGGCTTCTACATCCACACCTGTGCGGCATGCTTGGTCGCGGCGGGAAATGACGGACAAGGCAACCCAGTTTCCGGCGTGGCTGATATTGAAATCCAGTGTGCTTTCAGGGTGATGCAGGAAAGGCCTGCCATTGCTGTCTTGATAAAACTCGAGACATTCGGGGGATACGCCGAGGATGTGCCCCAGTACCCTGCGTTTGAGGATATGGGCAGCGGTGCGTTGCACCCTGTCTTCTGCTCGGATCATACGGCTGATACATTCATGTTCTGTCTCAGACAGCCCGTGATGGCCACGAGGCCAGTATGCCTGTACTGATGAAACAGAGGCAAAGCAGGCGAGACCCGGCATGGCAGGTGACAGTGTTGGTATCGGAATAGCGGTCAGAGTACTGTTATCGGGCATGTAACCATCGTGTGGAGGCGTGTCTGGCATATGCTGCGAAGCATGCCTTGTTTTATTCGGCCGTGAAAGCGGTGAAAGTATTGTCAACCGTTGTGTATGCAGCCGTGTCGTGAAATAAACCATTCCATCCAACAGTCCGGGGAAAGAGGAAGCATTCGTGGGTATCGCCAGTATGACCGGATTTTCCAGCGCACAGGGGCAGGATCAGGGACGTGCCCTGTCATGGATCTGGGAAGCACGCAGCGTCAATGGAAAGGGGCTGGATATCCGGATACGGTGGCCCCAAGGTTGGGACAGTATAGAAGCGCCAGCCCGTGATTTGGCCCAGAAATGCCTGTCGCGTGGAAGCATCGCCTTGTCATTGTCGTTGAATGACAGTTCCCGTTCTGCTTCAGGACTGACCATCAATCGTGAGTGGCTGGCAACATTGATCGCCTTGGCTAAAGATCTGCCATCGCCTGTGGGGCAGCCGCGTCTTGATGGTCTGCTGCGGGTTCGTGGTGTTATCGAAGAGAACGCCGAGCCTTCTGAAGCAGGGGAGCATTTCCAGACACCTGATCTTGTTGCAGCGGTCCTTGAGACCCTATCCAAGGCGCTTGGGGGCTTGGTTGCCGTGCGCTGTGAGGAGGGATCACGTTTGTACACGGTTCTGCAGGGACATCTTGCCAGTCTGGAGTCCTTGATCCAGCAGGCCGGGGAGACAGCTTCTGCCCGGCCCGGGTCTGTCCGTCGTCGTCTGGAGCAACAGCTTGCTGTGTTGCTTGACAGCAAGGTTCCTGTTCCTGAAGAGCGATTGGCCCAGGAACTGGCCTTGATTGCAACGCGTCTGGATATTCGTGAGGAGTTGGATCGTCTGTCAGCCCATGTTGCCCAGGCCCGGCAACTTCTGGAAACAGGGGGTGTTTGTGGACGTCGTCTTGATTTTCTATGTCAGGAATTCAATCGCGAAGCCAATACGTTATGCTCCAAATCACAAGATTCGGACCTGACCCGGCTGGGCCTTGATCTCAAAACAGTGATCGACCAGCTGCGCGAGCAGGTCCAGAATATTGAATAACCTTTGCATAGTCTGTCCTTTCTTCAATGCAGCGGAACTCTCATGACGTTTGCTCCTGATATGCCTCACGTGTCCCGGCGTGGTTTGATGTTGATCCTGTCGTCCCCCTCTGGTGCAGGGAAATCCACAATTGCGCAGGCAATCCTAGAGCAGGACAACTGCCTTGAGCTTTCTGTGTCCGTGACAACCCGTTCCCCGCGCCCGGGTGAGATTGACGGAGTGCACTATCACTTCCGGACGCATACCGATGTTGAGGCTATGGTTGCTGCCGGTGGTTTCCTAGAGCATGCCCAGGTCTTTGACAATCACTACGGCACACCGCGGGAGCCTGTCGAGAAAGCCTTGGCTGCTGGAAAGGACGTACTGTTTGATATTGATTGGCAGGGTGCGCGCCAATTGACGGAAAAAGCAGCCAATGATGTTGTGCGCATTTTCATTCTGCCGCCATCCCTGTCCGAGCTGGAGCGCCGCCTGCGTGGTCGAGGGCAGGATCCGGATGAGGTGGTTCGCAAAAGAATGGCCAAAGCCAGCAGCGAGATGGAGCACTGGGCGGAATATGATTACGTTCTGGTCAATACCGATCTTGACGCAAGCATTCGTGCAGTGCGCTCAATCCTTGAGGCAGAGCGCTTGAAACGGTCTCGCCAGAAAGGCATGGAAACCTTTGTGGCCGCTCTACGCGGTTTATAACCTGCGGCGTTTATGGCGTATGGCTGGGGTCTAGGCTGTTCGCCAAGGCGCAGAACTGGGGAATATCCAGCTCCTCGGCGCGCGCCGTCGGCACAATGTTGGCGGCGGCGCACAGGTCTTCCGTTGTCATGCCGCTTGGCATGTATGACGCTAGGCCCTTCAGGCTTGATCGCAGCATTTTCCGCCTTTGATTAAAGGCAGCAGCGGTGACGGCCTCTAACATGTCAAAGCGGCAAGGGGCGAGGGGAGCTGGACGCGGAACCAGGCGGACAACCGTAGATGTAACCTTTGGTGGGGGGATAAAAGCCCGAGGGTTGACGTCAAACAAGGGTTCAACAGTACACAGCCACTGAGTAATAATTGTCAGGCGTCCGTAATCTGATGTACGGGGGCGTGCCGCCAAGCGGTTTACAACCTCTTTCTGAAGCATGACCACCAGACATTCAAAGGCCTGAATGTGCTTCAGCCATTCAAGAATCAGCGGGGTTGCGACATTGTAGGGAAGGTTGGCCACAATGCGCCGCGGTGATGCGCCAAGGGTATGCGCTGGGATGGCAAGGGCGTCAGCCTGTATGAGCTCAAGACGTTCCGGGTAGGCGGATGCAATCTCCTGCTGGATCGGCACCATGCGTGGGTCACGCTCTATGGCAATGACGTGGCAGGCGCCGTTATCCAGCAGGGCGCGGGTCAATCCCCCGGGGCCGGGACCAATTTCTATGGTGGTGCCTGTTGTCAACGTGCCGCCACTACGGGCGATACGTCCCGTCAGATTGAGATCAAAGAGAAAATTCTGCCCTAGGCTCTTGCGCGCCATCAAGCCGTGGGCGGCAATGGTTTCGCGTAGAGGTGGAAGCGGGAACAGGGGGTGTTCCGGGAAATCTGGATGCGACGACGTCATGGCCCGAGGTTACTTTCAGGATAAATGTGCAGCTGATTCAGGAGCGCGCCCGGCCATCGCAGAGGCCATGCGTAAAGCCGCAACCAGGCTGGTTTCGCGCGCCTTCCCGGTTCCGGCCAGCGCAAATGCCGTTCCGTGATCCGGCGATGTGCGGATGAAGGGAAGACCAAGGGTGACGTTGACGCCACCATGAAAATCCAAGGCCTTGAGTGGGATCAGGGCTTGGTCATGGTACATACACAGTGCAACGTCATAGAGCTGCCTGGCTTCAGCGTGAAACAGGGTATCAGCTGGCAGCGGGCCAGATACATCAAGGCCGTCTTGGCGCAGGTCCTGAATGGCAGGCTCGATAATATCCTGCTCTTCTGTTCCCATAATCCCACCCTCTCCGGCATGAGGGTTCAGCCCTGTAATGGCAAGCCGGGGTGAAGAGATGGCAAAGTACTGTCGTAGGGACTGTGCGGCGGTATGTCCACATGTGACAATATGTTCTGTGGTCAAGGTACTTGCAACATCCCGCAGGGGAATATGTATGGTAACGGGAATAACCCGTAGGCTCTCGTTGGCCAGCATCATGACGGCTTGTGTATCAGGGCCAGCCAAGCTGGCTAGGTACTCGGTATGACCCGGGAAGCCAAACCCCTGTTCACGTAACACCTTCTTGCTGATGGGGTTTGTAACCATGGCACAGGTTTTGCCCGCCATCGTCATCTGAACAGCCATACGTATCGAGTTCAGGACTGCCCCGGCATGGGCTGGGTCCGGCTGTCCCGGAACCACCCTTTTGGCAAGGGGCACAGGGATCACGGGTAGGGCTTGGTCAAATACGGTTTGTGCCTCTTGCGGTGTGCTGACCGTTACGAGTGCTACATGCAGCCCCAGCCTGTGGGCCAGCTCTTCCAGGCGCTCGGGATCATCAAGGGCTACAAAGGCAGGCACCGGATTTTGTTTCCGCCCAAGCCACGCTTTCAAGGTAATATCCCCCCCGATTCCTGCAGGGTCTCCCATTGTCAGGGCGAGGGGGCGTGTTATGTGCATGGCAGTACAGGGTGCCGTTCTGTTGTGATTGGTACGACTGATCTCAGCGCCGGATATCAATCAACGCGGATCGACGCAAATCACGAAGAGCACGGTTGGAGACCCGCTCCAGCTTCTCCAGCGTCAGGCGTTGTTCGATCTCTTCCCGTGGTGGGAGGCCAGCTGTGTCCTGACGATCGCAGACCATAACGATAGCCTCCCCGCCAGCAACCTCAACCGGGCCGCCGAGGGTGTTCAGTGGTAAATCCCTGACCACAGCCCGTACCGGCGGGGGCAGGTCGGCAAGCCGCATGCTGCCTATGGCACCGGATCCGGGTAGGTTCAGTTGCCCTGCCGTTGCATCAATATCGGCGCATGATTTGGCGCTGTCCCGGACCGAGCGCGCAATCTCTGCCCTCTTGGCTTCGGGTACGGCTGCCGGACCGGATAATGGCATGAAAATCTGGCTTAACTGGACCCGGATGTCATCTGCACTTTGCTTTCTGGGTTCCCTAGCCTCACGTAACAGCATGATGGCATAGCCGCCGGTCGTACGAACAGGCTGTGACAGCATGCCCGGCGACATGGTGTCCAGAACCCGCTCAATCTCAGGCTCCAGGGCTCCGGTACTGATCCAGCCCAGATCACCGCCCACAGCAGCTGTGACCGAAGCCGAGAACTGGCGCGCCAGTGAAGCAAAGGGGGCGCCTTGTCTGATCTGGTCTACCAAACGATCGGCGAGAGCGCGCATCTGCCGTTCTTCAGCCGGATCAGTCACAGGCAGGACAATTTCAGCCAGCAGCCGCTGTGGGCGTCCGAGGTTATCCTTCATGGTACTGATGACAGCATCAACCTCAGCAGGTTCAACAGAAACCTGGCGACGCAGAGTACTTTGTGCGTAGCGTACCCAGCCTATATCAGCGCGGAGCTGTGTTTCTAGGATATGAGGAGCAAGGCCCTGATGTCTTAGCAAGTCATCCAAGGCGCCAGTCGGGAAGCCGTTGTTCCGCTCGATCTGGCGCTTTGCATTTGCAATGTCGGCTGGCTCTACGTCTATCCCGGCCTTCTTGATTTGCTGCATTTTCAGGCGCTCGTTGACCAGAACCTGAATAACCCGAGGGATAATCCTTTGCCGGGTTTCTTGGTTGTCCGGAAGGCGCGAAGTCAGCAGCAGAAGGGATGTCCGCTCATCAACATCCTTCCATGTTATGGCTTCATCGTTGACAACGGCTGCGATGCGCTGAGTCTGGCCACTTTGTACAGCAAAAGCAGGCAAGGGTCCGTATACCGATAAAAGCCCGACGCAAAAGGCAAGGGCTGACACCGGAAGCTTAGATCGTAATGCGACATTGGTTATCTGTGTGGTGTGTATCATAGGATGCCTTGCTACTCTTGCCATTCCCGATTGTCTCAGAGCTGTGTGTTATAGTCGCCCAATGTCTTTAGTGACAGGACCAGTCCGATAAATGTTCCACCAGTATAATCCCTGTCATACGTATATCTACGACCAACCTGGAAGGTAACACCGATGCATTCGTCCTCATAAGCGAGTTGCCCTCGGGTTGCGATTGGCCCCCCGTTACGGGCGACATCCCAACGTCCTGATACACCGCTGCTCCAGTACTGGGAGATACGTGACGACACGCCGCTATAGAACTCCTTGCGTTCTCCAGCTGTATTATCCTCAATCGCTGGGCGTTGTGTGCTTACATATCCAACCGTTGTACGCATGACGTCTGGTCCGATCGTTGTGCTGAAATCATTACGGCGTATCTCACCGTTGTCGCGATCCAGTCGGAAACGCCAAGATGTTGAGAAGTTGTTGTTCGGGTAAACAGACAATCTGCCGACATAGTCGGAAAAAGTGTCATGAAGCCCGGATGTCTCTTGGAACAATCCATCAGGATGTTGCCGCCACGTCTGCCCTGCCAAGGTATCTATAGTCCCCACTCTTGTGCCGTATGCAGTATAGCGTACTCCATAGTTTATCCGGGTTCCGCCTTCGATGCGGTCATAGCCCGTGAAGCGGTTGGTCGAGAACAGGTTGACATCGTCAAGCTCGAAATCGAGACTGTCCTCGTTAGGGACTTTACGGTTATTGCCCCCACGTGGGCTGATCACCCCCTGTATCGTTGGTTCCAGTACCTCGCTCCAGTCTTCATGTGTACGCTCAAGGGGGAGACTCCACGTCAGTGCGGCCTCAGGCACGGCCCGTCCTATGGTCCCTGTATAGCGATGATCGGCGTTGTCCTTGATTGGTACATCAGCAACACGCCATACATCTCCGCGCAGGCTGGTATCCAGCCTCCACACGTCTCCGGCAGGTCCAACATAGGGCAAATGCCATCCCAGCGTTGTCGTTGCCCGTTGGCTTTTTGGCCCAGATGTGCGGTTTACGCTGGCAGCGGATATATCCAGCGTTGTCCATGCCCCCCTGCTATCGGGTTCTGTGCTGTAATTGATACTGCCCAGCGGAGTAACAAACGGGATCTCATAGCCCTTTTTCAGCGGGGCACCTGTGTTCTGGAAATAGAAGCTTTCCAGTGCTGCATAGCTGCGACGGCTGAAACCCTCAATGTAGCCCCGATTTTCCAGAAAAGCGGGTGCCCCGAAGCCATAGCGCCGCAGGTAGGTCGGATCAGATGCCAGATCAATATCGGCACCGGCGCGCCACGTATCGTTTATGGCATATATCCCTTTGGCAGACAGATGGTTGCGGACACGTTCCCGACTGTCCCGGGTTATAGATCCTGTAGCAGTAAGGGCTGCTTTATGCCCGACAACGCGATATTGACTGCCAAGAACAATCCCTTCCTTTGATGTTATTGTGGGCGTCAGGGTTATGTCCTGCTGGTCATTGATAACCTGAAACCACGGTATACTAAAGGCAGAGCCAAGATCTTTGTCGTTTTTCCACGATGGGACCAGAAACCCGCTTTTGCGTTTGACAGCGGGATCCGGGTGAGACAGGTACGGGGTATACAGCACAGGCACATCAAAAAGCTCGAGCCATGCATGGTTATACCGAACCTCACGGGCATTTTGGTCATGCACAACTCGTACAGCCTTAATCTGCCATATGACAGGATCATCGCCGCAGGAATCACACGGTGTGTAGGCTGCATTCTCAAGGGTTGTCGAGGTCCCTTCACGGCGCACCGCCTGTTCAGCATGGCTGCGTGATCCATCCGCAAGCACGACCTTGATGGCATGAGTAAAGCCGTTCTTCAGATCTCCGGTTAACTCTGCATAGTCTGTGAATGTGGTGGTACCGTCCTCGTCTGTCAGCACCACGTTTCCGCTGGCCGTTGCCAAGTCTTTTCCAGGCTGATAGCTGATGGTATCAGCGATCAGAATGACCGCACCGTACTGGAACTCAACATTTCCGCGCGCTGTAACCGTATCCAAGTTCTTGTCGTGGATTAGTTCATCGGCAGTCACATGCGCACGTGGTTTCTGTTCTTCCGCACGGCTCTCTGCCGGCGGAGGGGCCGACATCTGACCCCACGCCTGCTGCGGAATGCATAGCGCAATGGCCGTGGCGCACACCATCATACCTGACAGGAAAGATGGTATCGGGCGCGTCAGCGGAGAAAGTGATGGTAACATGCCACGTCTTGTCATGACATTCTGGTCCGGTTGGGGAAATAGGTCACGGTAATGGATTGGTTTGAACGAGCAAGGATAAACAAGGCTATCGCTGTTGGCAAAAGAACAGCGGCAGGAATCAGGGGTAAAAGATTTGTAGCGTGTGATGCCAGATTACCGGCACCGATGATCCCGGATTGCACCAGAACCATGGCTGTTGCTGTCAGCGCAATGCGCCGTGTATGTCCACGCCGGCTGAAGGCACCGGACAAAAGACCAGCAAGGGCAATCAGCACGAAGCAGATATAGGATATGGGGTTAAAGAGTCGCTGCATGGCTTCTGCCCGGAAACGGGGTACATCAGCCGGGCGGATGGTCAGATCTGTTTTCTCTGTGACCGTTAGCAACTCGCTCGTTGGTCGTTCCTGTGCTTCACGATAGCGCTGTCCGCTTTCTTTCTCAGGCTGATCCGATAGGTTGACGGACAGGCGCTCGAAATCCAGCAGTGCCATGGTTCCGGTTCCAAGGGTAACCTGATGGCTGCTCGCCTTGCCCAGAATCAGAACGGGGCCTGCCGGCGACGAAGCAACAGCTCCTCGTTCTGCTATAATTGTGTTTGTTTTACCCGGTGTCCTAGTGTCATGGATCATGACGTCCAGCAGCTCTCCGTTGCTGGTTCTGGCGCGGGTATAGACTGTAAGACCGGTGGCAACGTCGTTGAAAGTACCATCTTGGATCATCAACTTTGATGCATCGTTGCGCAGGCTCCATTGCAGTTCCTTGAAGGAACGCGCACTCTCCGGCCCCAGCCAGAGCGTCAGGCTGTAGCCAGCTGCCATCATGACAAAAGCCAGAATCAGTGCCGGACGTGCCAAGCCGAACGGGCCTACCCCGGCTGCACGTATAACAACAAGCTCGCGGTCTGTATTCAGGCGGTTGTATGTAAACAAAACAACCATAAACAAGGCGACGGGCATGATTAGGGACAGGAAGCCAGGGAGCAGCAAGCCGGTCAAGGTCAGGAAGGAGTGGACGGACACGCCCTGCGTAACAATCAGCTCAATGTAACGCAGCGACTGTGTGAGCCAGGCAACAGAAAGCAGGCCGGCAGTAACCAAGATGGTTCCGGTAGCAAGCTGAAACAGGACATAGGACGTTATGGTACGCATCGTGGGGCGGAGTATAGAGCGGCTTTGTATCCAGAAACCAGCACGATTTCCATGTTTCGGGCAGGATGTGCTACAATACGCTGTACTTGGAGGGTTTATGACGTAGGGGGAGCGCGTATGGCCAAGGATCACAGCCATTCTTCCGGTGGGGCTCATCACCCCGGCCATGGCACGGGGGAGCATGGTCCAGACCATCATAAACCGGACAAGCATGGCAATCGTGGCCTCAGACACCATGGTCACCCGACTTCCGGCCAACATGGCTCCGGGGCTCATGGTGGTACCACACATCCACAGCCTCATCATGCCCATGGTCATCACAGCCATGCTCCTTCAGCGGCCGACCATCATCATGCGGCTGACCATCACCATGGTCATCACGGTCACCACGACCATCATGGTCGGCCTCTCCGTCGTCCCTCGCAGTTTGGTTTCTTTATCCGCATTATTGCTTTGGGTATTGCCCTGACGCTTGGTGTGGGGGGTGGGTTGTGGTTGAAGGCCTATAACTCTAGGCCGTCCAATGAGTATACGGATGATATGGCAGGAAAAGTTGTGGCACAGTGCGAGCAGCTTGTGCCTAGGCTGGATTGCCGGTGTCTCTGGAAACAGGCGGGTGTTGCCTTTACGCCGTCCAACAGTGCGTCAATTCTGGAAATCCTGTCCCAGAGGCACCAGTGGACCGGGCAGATCACACGCGCCCGATTGGAGCAGGTAGCCGGCAACGATGGTGCCAGTGCTCTTGGCAAGGCACTCTACTACTGCACCCTCCTCTGAGAGGGGAGGTCCCCCGATCGTTCAGGCTAGAAGGCTTCTTCCGGTATCGCCATCAGGGCGTTGGCGCCTGCTGTCGCATCGGCCTCCAAGGCTGCCACCTGTGGAAGAATATGGCGGATGAAGTACAGGGCCGTTGTTGTCTTCTCCTGCGCAAAAGCGTGATCTTCGCTGTCTTGAGCCTGCGTCGCTGACAAGGCAAGCCAGCATCCACCCAGTGTCAGGGCAGCCTGCCGGGTAAAGGGGAGGGCAGCCGCATAGGCGTCTGCTGTCGAGGCGGTGCAGGCCCAGCGTGTTGTTCGTTCAAGTCCCTTTAGGGCTTCCTCGAGAGGTGGCGTAAGGCTGGCATCATGGCGTGGAAGGGCTGTACGCAGCTCGTTAATCAGCGCAAACATTTCACGCCCTTGGTCTTTCTGAATCTTGCGGCCGACAAAATCAGCGGCTTGAATGCCGTTTGTTCCCTCGTAAATGGGGGCAATCCGTGCATCACGGTAAAACTGTGCTGCGCCTGTTTCCTCTACAAAGCCCATGCCACCAAAGACCTGAATGGCTTCGTTGGCAACATCCACGCCGATCTCTGTACCCCACAGCTTGACCAGAGGGGTCAGCAGCGCAACCCGGGCTGCCCATGCAGCGGCTTTCCGGGGATCTGCTGTCTTGATGGCCCTGTCATTAGCTGCGATGGCCGAAAATGTCAGCAGGCGTCCGGCTTGTGTGCGGGCCTTCATGTTCATCAACATCCGTCGGACATCAGGGTGATGGATAATGGTGGCTGGCCCCTTGTGCTCCCCCACCACGGGCTTGGACTGGACACGTTCCCGCGCATACCAGGCGGCGTGCTGGTAGGCCCGTTCGGCGATAGCATAGCCCTGTAGTCCGACATTGAGGCGTGCATTGTTCATCATGGTGAACATGCAGGCCAGCCCCTTGTTTTCTTCACCGACAAGCCAGCCGACAGCCCCTTCACGTTCCCCGAATGACATGACCGCCGTCGGGCTGGCATGAATCCCCAGTTTGTGCTCCAGCCCTGTGCAGGCAACGTCATTACGGTCACCAAGGCTGCCGTCGGGGTTGAGTAGATACTTCGGAACTAGGAACAGGGAGATTCCCTTGACGCCTTCCGGTGCATCATTCAGGCGGGCCAGAACCATATGAATGATATTGTCCGATAGGTCATGGTCGCCATAGGTGATGAAAATCTTGGTACCGGTAATTCGGTATGCGTTCCCCTCCCGGACGGCGCGTGCCTTGATCTGGGACAGGTCGGAGCCGGCCTGTGATTCCGTCAGGTTCATGGTGCCGGTCCATTCTCCCGAAATCATTTTCGGCAGGTACAGGGCCTTTTGTTCGTCGGATCCGTGGGCATCCAGCAGATCCACTGCGCCTTGGTTCAGCATGGGGCACAGGCCAAAAGCCATGTTTGCAGATTGCCAAATTTCCTGTACGCCGGCTGCAACAAGCCATGGCAGGCCTTGGCCCCCGTATTCGGGATCAAAAGGAATGGCATTCCATCCCCCGTCACGGTAGCGGGCATAAAAGGATTGCAGTTCCGGGAAGGTGTGAACCGTGCCATTCTCAAGACGGCACCCCATGCGGTCACCAAGGCTGTTCAGTGGTGCCAGTTCCTGACTGCCCAGCCGTCCTGCTTCTTCCAGCACAGCCTGTACCAGATCATCCGTTGCGTCGCTGTAGGCAGGTAGTGCTGTGATATCCGACAGCCCGACTACTTTCATGGAATGCATGATCTCTTTCAGAGGGGCAGTGTAGTCAGCCATGTTTCCTCCTGGCACATCCCTGTCATCAAGCCTTCCCGGGAAGGGTGCAGGATCAAGTTAATTCACGCAAGTAAAAGGGTATGTTTTTCCTGCTCTCCCAGATGATGGGCACCCCCGCACACTGTGTGGCGGGGGTGTTTCATGCTGTTAGCGCTTGGTTTCAATATGCTCAGTGATGTAGCGATCCAGCAGGCGTACACCGAACGCTGTCGCGCCCTTGGATGCAAGGGGCAGATCCTTGTTGGTCCAGGTTGTTCCGGCGATGTCCAGATGTGCCCACGGTGTTCCGCTTTCTACAAAACGGGCCAAGAATTGCGCGGCCGTAATGGAGCCGGCGCCACGACCGTCGCCGACGTTTTTCATGTCGGCTATGTCTGATTTTATCAGCTTGTCGTAGCTGTCTCCCATTGGCAGGCGCCACAGCTTTTCCCCTGTTTCCTGTCCGGCCTTGGTCAGCTGTCCGGCCAGTGTGTCATCGTTGGAAAACAGGCCGGCGTGTTCCATGCCCAAGGCAATGATGATGGCTCCGGTTAGGGTTGCAAGATCAATAATGGTCGCGGGTTTGTACTTGCGCTGGGCATAGGTCAGGACATCGGCCAGCACCAGCCGTCCTTCCGCGTCGGTGTTGATGACCTCGATGGTCTGGCCACTCATGGAGCGGACAACGTCCCCTGGGCGCTGGGCTGTGCCGGAGGGCATGTTCTCGACCAAGCCGAGGAAGCCAACTACATTGGCCTTGGCCTTGCGACGGGCTAGGGCTGCCATCAGCCCGGTCACTACGCCGGCTCCACCCATATCCCACTTCATGTCTTCCATGCCGCCGGCTGGCTTGATGGAGATTCCGCCGCTGTCAAAGCAGACGCCCTTGCCAATAACGGCCAGAGGTGGCGTTTTGGCCTTGCTGCCGTTCCATTCCAGTATCACGGTCCTGCTACCGCGGGCAGAGCCTTGCCCGACGCCCAGCAAGGCATTCATGCCCAGTTTCTTCATCTCTTTTTCAGTCAGGACACTGACCTTGATGCCAAGCTTCTCCAGCTTCTGGCATTCTTCGCTGAACTCAACCGGACCTAGGATATTGGCAGGTTCACTTTGCAGGTCCCGGGTCAGGAACACGCCCTCGGCCACGGCTTCCATCGGGGCAAAGGCTTTTTTGGCCAGATCATGGTCTGCGGTTGAAACAATCAATTTGCCAACCTGCGGTTTGTCATCCTTTTTTTCTGTCGCCTCGGTCCGGTAGCGATCAAACCGGTAAGAGCGCAGAAGAGCCCCTATGGCCATGTGTGCTGCCGCCTGTGCGATGGGCACATTGCATCCGGGGAGAGCATCGACAACTAGCGTGACGTCTTTGTCCTTTGCGTTGGCTATGGCCGACCATGTGGCCCCGCCAAGCCGTTCGAACGCGGCCGTATCCAGCTTTGCGGCTTCACCCATGCCCAGAAGAACAAGACGGGACAAGCCGCTGCCAGCTGGTGCGAGAATGGTTAGCGTCTGCTCGGCCCGTCCCTCAAAGGCAGCAGCCTCCATGGCCCGGCTCAGGTGTCCTCCGCCAGATTTGTCCAGGGAACGGGCCGTTGCGGTTAATTTGCGCCCGGCAAGAATGCCGACAACGACTGTACCCGAGGCAGGCAGGGCAGGTTTGGCGAAGCTTATTTTCATTGTCTGTCTCTCTGTGCTTGTCCGGGGCCATAAGCGGGCCTGTGAAACCAGAAGCCATGGTGGCCGTGCAAATCGAAGTTCCTGTGGATATTTACCCCTTTCCGGATTCCTGAAAAGGTATAACTGCCGGTATGGGCGCGAAATTCTTGAATGTTGCGTGAAAATAAAGGCGCGACGGATGGTGGAATTTTGCAGCCATGTGCCCTAAGCTTTTGCCCGGCTCTTGGGGGAGGTCCTTGATATGCGCATCCGATATGCTGTGTCGTTGTTCCTGATTGCATTCTGGACTGTCGTCATGTCGATAGATGGTGTGTTTGCACAGTCCTACAGCTGGCGTAATGATGTCTCGCCTGATCTTGAAGGGTCTTGGGTAAAAGTCGGTCAGAGGTGTGAGGACAGTGGCAGTCTGCTGATGATCTTTTCCTCCGGCGGCTATCGTTGGCGCAAGGCCGCCACCGATTGGGGCTATGCCCGTGGCAAGTATTCCTGGCAGCCGGGAAGTGGCAGTGTTTCCTTCAAACTGCAGCGGTTTGAGCCTAATGACAGTCCTGACTTCCTGTTTACGGTTGTGGGGGCAGAGATGCGTAAATACACGTATGCTTCTGGCCAATTGACACGTTTTGCCAAGTGCCGGTAATCCTTGCGTGAGCATGTTATAGCTTCTTTATTAGCCAATTAAGGTAAGGAAAGCGCTGTGTTCGTTGTGTTCGGTGCCCTGTTGCCTGTGGTGATGTTGCTGGGGCTTGGATACGGCGTACGTGCGGCAGGCTTTGTCTCCCCAAGGATATGGTCCGCCCTAGAGTGGATAACCTACTATATTCTTATTCCTTCCTTCCTGATTCATGCTTTGGGTCACCGCCCGCCTGAGCCTGCGGTAATCGGGGGAATGGCAAGTGGTATTCTGGGGGTATCGTTATGTATGACGCTGGCCCTGTGGTCTGTCCCTATCCTCTTTCCGGCCTGTGATCGCGCGGCGTTCACATCTGTTTTCCAAGGAGTTATTCGTGGAAATACCTTTATTGCCCTTGGTGTTGCAGAAGGCTTGTGGGGGCCGCCCGGTCTGGCTTTGGTTGCAGCGGCGGCTGGCGTAACAGTCATTTTATTCAATGTGCTGTGCGTTGGTACTTTATCGGTTTTTTTGGTGCAGGCGCAGGGAAAGTGGCATCTTGTCCTCAAGATAGCCTTGGCCTTGGCACGTAACCCGCTGATCTGGGCCTGTGTTATTGGCTGGGCTGTTGGAACGGGGGTCATTTCCGTTTCTGACGGCTTTATGAATGGGCTGGGTTTTGCTGGAGCGGCTGCTGTGCCCATGGCCTTGTTGGTGGCCGGCTCCGGTCTGCGGTTTGGTCCGTTGGGTGCAAGTTGGTTGATGGAGGCGTTATCTTCTCTGCTCAAGCTCTTGATTATGCCTGCTGGTGGGGTGTTGGCGGCGCACCTGTTGGGGCTTGAAGGTATGGTGCGTGCGGTGGTGATTCTTATGCTCGCTTTGCCAGCCCCGCCTTCGGCATATGTGCTTGCCCGGCAGATGGGAGGGGATGCTCCACTTATGGCTCGCATAATATCTTTGCAAATGATCTTTGCCTTTTTTACCCTGCCAGCCACGGTTCTTGTAGCCGATATGCTATAGAAGCCTTCTTTTCAGGATCATGCAGGGGAAAGAGGCTTGTGAACACCAGACAATGGAAGACTTCTGTGACTGATATGCCCGATTTTCGCCTTCTTGCCGACAGCTTGATACCGGTTGTTCGCAAGGCTGGATCTGCGATCATGGGGATTTACGAAAGTGATTTTGCTGTCCTGCAAAAAGACGACGATTCACCAGTGACGGCGGCAGATCGTGTTGCCGAGGATATCTTGGTTCCAGCCCTGCGTGATTTGACGCCGGATTTTCCCGTTGTGGCCGAAGAAGCAGTGGCTGCGGGGGATTGCCCTTCCGTGGGGAGTGGGCCGTTCTGGCTGGTTGATCCTTTGGATGGCACAAAAGAGTTTGTGCGAAGAAACGGCGAGTTCACTGTCAATATCGGGTTGGTTTCAAGGCAACACCCCGTCTTTGGGATTGTATACCTTCCGGTTTCGGATGTGCTGTATCTTGGCTATGGTTCCGGTGGTGCTTTTCGGTATACGGGTGATAGCCTGCCGGAACGTTTGCAGTGCCGTGCCCCCGGTGCCGAAGGACTGACCGTGCTTTCCAGTCGTTCCCATGCCAAGGGAGAAACTCTTTCGGCTTGGCTTGCTGACAAGGTTGTTGCCAGTATCGTGAATGCCGGAAGTTCGCTGAAGTTTTGTCGCCTAGCAGAAGGAACGGCTGATGTCTATCCCCGCTTTGGTCCTACCAGCGAGTGGGATACCTGTGCGGGCCATGCTGTTCTTTTGGCTGCCGGCGGGCGCATGACTTGTCTTGACGGGACACCTTTCGTCTATGGCAAGCCGGGTTTTGGCAATCCGGGCTTTATTGCTTCTGGCTTGTGATGCGGGTTCTGTCCTGATGCCTGTTATCCCATTTTCTGATCCGACAGCGCTGAGGGTTGCAGCCGGGATCCTTCGTTCAGGCAGCTTGGTCGCGTTCCCGACCGAGACAGTCTATGGCCTTGGGGCCGACGCAACCCAAGACCGTGCCGTTGCCCGCATTTACGAGGCCAAGGGACGGCCATCGTTCAACCCCTTGATCTGTCATGTGCCGGATCCGGAATCCTTGGTGCCCTTGGTTCACTGTGATGAACGGGCCCGACTGGCTATGGCTGCCTTCTGGCCCGGGCCACTAACCCTTGTTTTGCCGCGGCGTGAGGGGTGCTCTCTTTCTCCATTGGTTTCAGCGGGTTTGCCCAGTGTTGCCGTTCGTGTACCGGATCACCCCCTGGCTCTTGCTCTTCTGCGCGAATGCGGGCGACCGATTGCCGCACCTTCGGCCAACCGTTCGGGATCTATCAGTCCGACGCTTGCTGCTCATGTTGTTGCCAGCTTGGGTGACCGTATTGATATGGTTCTGGATGGGGGAGCGTGTGGTGTCGGGGTGGAAAGTACGGTTGTGGATTTGACTGGACGTCAGCCTGCTCTGCTGCGTCCCGGGGGGATTTCGCGGGAACGTCTGGAAGCTGTTCTTGGGGCGCTTGTATGGGATGTCGACAATGATGTGGCACCGCATAGTCCCGGTCAGCTTTTGTCGCATTATGCTCCTTCTTGTCCCGTTCGCCTTGATGCTGTATCGGCAAGCCCGGAGGAGGCATTGCTTGGTTTTGGGGCTGCCGGTCTGACAGCGGGTGCTACGCTTAACCTGTCCCCTTCCGGTGATTTGGTTGAAGCTGCTGCCAATCTTTTTGCCATGTTGTTCAAGCTGGATGCTGCCGGTTGGGCCGGAATTGCCGTGATGCCCATTCCAGATCACGGCTTGGGATTGGCAATCAACGACCGTTTGCGACGCGCGGCTGCCCCCCGCGATCCCCGTCAGGGTTTTATTGGCTGATTATAGGGCCTGCACCAGTCTTGGCCATGGCCGGTGCAGGTTCCAGTCAGCGTGTCCCGAATGGTTCTTCGGCCAGCCGCTTGTGTCCACCGCACGCGCCAATGACCTTGGATTGCGGTGAGAACTTATTCCATACCTTCTCGTGGAAGTAGAATACAATGGTATTGGCGGTTGGCTCTAGTAGGGCAACCCCCGTAGCGATGGCGATGGAGCCGGTCAGAAGATAGGTGATAGCAAAGCCAACACAAAAATGCAGGACCGCAAAACTACCCGTTTTCAGGATATCACGCATGCTGCGGTACTCCACTTACAAGGACAGTATTTCCATTAGCATGCCGCATTTCTTTGCATGATTCCAGAAAGCATTTTCTCTTTGTATGATTGAGACATGCCAAGATATGCCATTCTTTCTGTTGTGGGGATTGCGGTATATGAGAACCAACATATAATCCCTGATTTCATAAAACAGGTTCCGGGGTACCTTCTGTGTCTGTAGCTGATCATATCCTGTCCGAACTGTATTCTGTTGTCGGAGCAGAGGGTGTTCTTGTTGATCCTGAAGCCCTTGACCCTTTCCTGCGTGAAGAACGTGGGCGGTATCGTGGTGCGTCATCGCTTGTTGTGCGCCCATCTTCGGTCGAGCAAGTCTCTGCCATTGTACGACTGTGTGCCCGCCACGCATTAAGTCTTGTCCCCCAAGGCGGTAATACAGGGTTATGTGCCGGGGCCGTTTCCGATGCCGGTCAGGTCATTCTGTCATTGGGGCGCATGAACCGGATTCGCTCCATAGACCCCGTCAATTTTACCATGACCGTCGAAGCCGGCGTGGTTCTGGAAACGATCCAGAAGGCCGCATTGGACGCAGATCGCTTTTTTCCCTTGTCGCTTGGTGCACAGGGTTCCTGCCAGATTGGCGGTAATCTGGCAACCAATGCCGGAGGTTTGAATGTCTTGCGCTATGGGAATGCCCGCGATTTGTGCCTGGGGCTGGAAGTTGTGCTGGCAGACGGTCGGATATGGAACGGTCTGAAGCGCCTGGGCAAGGATAATACGGGGTATGCGCTGAAACACTTGTTTATCGGGGGGGAGGGGACGCTTGGTATTATCACCGCCGCTGTTCTGAAGCTTTTCCCTCGCCCGCTTGAAAAGCAGACAGCACTGTGTGCTGTTTCCGATGTCCGCTCTGTCCCTCATCTTCTGGCTTTGGCGCGCTCTCTCTCAGGTGATCAGGTTAGTGCCTTTGAATTGATGGCCCGTTTCTCTCTTGAGCTGGCATGCCGTCATCTTGATAGTGTTACGGATCCTTTTGAATCTCCTTGGCCATGGTATGTTCTGGTTGAGTTTTCAACCACCCGGGCCGAAACAGATTTGCGCACAGTGTTTGAACGCTTCCTGGAAGAAGCGTTTGAGCAGGCACTGATCGGCGATGCGGTTATTGCCGAAAGCGGGCGGCAGGATGCTGCATTCTGGAGGATGCGCGAAGGGCTGCCCGAGGCCCAGAAGCATGAGGGTGCTTCAGTCAAGCACGATATATCCGTTCCCATTGGCAGTGTACCGGAGTTTCTGGAGCGGGCTATGCAGGCTGTATCTCAAGCTGTTCCAGGGATCAGGCCGTGTCCATTCGGGCATGTCGGGGATGGTAACATCCACTTTAACCTGACGCAGCCTGAGACAATGTCTTCAGCTGATTTCCTTGCCAAGTGGGAAGATTTGAACCGGATTGTCCATGACATTGTTGCTGATATGGGCGGGTCTTTTTCCGCTGAGCACGGTATAGGGCGTCTCAAGGTTGATGAGATGCTTCGTTATAAGGCAGATGAAGAAATTGATATGATGCGCAGGATCAAAAAGGCCCTTGATCCCCAACATATTCTTAATCCCGGCGTTATTCTTTGCAGCGATCGGCTATAGTGCTTGTCTGCGAACAAGGGCTTCTTGGCTGATCTATCCTTGGTTCTGTATCCTGCTGTCACCATTCAGACAGGCTGCCTCAAAAGTTCGGGGCAGTTTGTCCTATGGCAGTTATCGTTGGAAAGTGGTGGGAATCCGTGAGAAAGGGTCGGTCGGGACGTAATGGCCAGGTGGCACCGGACACTTGCGGCGGCTCTGTCGGCTTGGCTTCTGGCCCCGGCATTTGGGGGGGCTTTTGCTTCTGAGCACCATATTCTGATGCTGCTGTGGCGTGGTGAAACCGCTGTTGAGAGCGCATGGCGGGACCGTATGAACCATTCCGGAGTCCCGCATCGGGTTACGGTTCTGTCTGCGGAGCAAGACCGGGGGCGTTTGGTTGATGGTTTGCGTAAACTGCGCAGCCAATTTGATGGTGGGCAGATTCGTCTGATTTACTGTTCAGAATCGATGGCTTGCATGGTGGCGAGGCAGGTTGTGCGGGGCGATGTTCCTATTATATTTGCTAATGTCTTGGACCCGGTAGGGACTGGCATTGCCAATTCTATGGTCGTGCCCGGGCTTGGAACGGGTGGCGTGAAAGGAGGAGTGGCTGTTGGGGAGCAGCTTTCTGTTCTGCGTGGCCTTGTTCGTTTTAACAGTCTCTTGTTCCTCTATAACCCACGTGAATACAACTCGATCCTCTCCCGTAATTCTGTGATGGACTGGGCTGAGCAAGAGGGGATTCGTGTCGAGGAAAGGCGTGTTGTTCCTGGCAGTATAAGTCTTGATGAAGTCATTTCTGACCTCTTCGTCGGGAAACTTGCTGCCGATGCATTGTTTGTCTCTGATGACAGCTATGTGACATCACGCGGACAAGAAATTGCGGAAACAGTGGGGGAACGTATTATCCTTTTGGCAGGTCGTTATGAGTTAGTACGGGCCGGCTGGGTTGCTGCCTGGGCTCCGGATGAAGCTGAAATCGGTCGTATGGCCGCAGATCTGACCTTGGATGTGTTGAGCAAGGGGACGGACCCGGGGCTTGAGGAGGTTCGGATGCCCAAGTCGCAGTTGTTTTTTGATGCAGCGGCTGCCAAGCGGCATAATATCGTGTTTCCCACCGGTGCTCCTGGTCCGGGGGGCGTGACAGAAAAGGCTGTTCCATGATGATTCTCCGTTCAACCCCGTTGCGGTTCTCGGCTGCTGTTTGTTTTGGTCTGGCCTGCGCTGTCTTGTCTTTTTCTGCTGCAGCTGCAGAGCAGAAAACTGTTCTGATGGTTCTGTGGCGTGGTGTTACGGCAGTTGAACAGTCATTCCGCTCCAAGATCGAAGAGGGTGGGTACTCGGTAACGTATACCGAGATTTTGTCCAAGCAGGATCGGACTGTTCTTGGCGAGAAGATACGGGCCTTGCAGGAAGATATTGCGGGCAAAAAGTTTGATATTGTCTATTGCTTCGGGACAACAGCCTGTCAGATGACGGTGCAGGTTGTTCGTGGAGCTGTGCCGGTTCTTTTCGTCAATGTCTTTGATCCTGTCGGTGCTGGCCTTGTCCACTCCATGAAAATTCCTGGTGGCAATGTGACAGGCGTTACGATTGGGGTTCCTGTCAACGCGCAGCTTGATGCCTTGTCGCGTCTAGTGCCTATCAAGCGGTTATTCCTCCTGTTCAATGCGCGGGAGAGCAATGCCAACTTGTTTGCTGATCAGGTGCGGGGCTGGGCAGGACCAGCCGGTGTAGAGGTCCTAGAACGCCGGGTTGCCCCGGGGACGGATGCGCTTGAACGTGCCTTGGTCAGCATCTCGTCCGATGAATTGAGTGCGGATGCTCTGTTTATCGGAACCGACAGCTATCTGATTTCACAGGCTGCTGATATTCATCAGGCAGTTGGCGCTCGTGTTCCACTTCTTGCTTCCGGTGAAGATCCTGTGCGGAAAGGCTGGCTGGCAACTTGGGCTCCGCGGGCTGAGGACATTGGGCGCGCAGCCGCTGAAATGGCGTTGGCTGTTTTCAAAGGACAGGATGCATCTATGCTACCTGTTATTCTGCCCAAGCCCCATCTGATTGTTTCAAAAGCAGCGGCGGACCTGCACAAGGCCACGATTCCCGATGGATCGGTTATTTTGCCCTAATAGTCGGGATTATGGCTACCTTAGATCATGTTTATATAACGTAGTAAATCAATCTTGAATGTATTCCTTATGGTGCATCTGATCTCCCCTGTGGATCTAACATATTGAAATTATGACGATAGAGGGACTGCCATCTCATATCGAGATGGCAGTCCTGCAAATAAGTCCTGTTTTATTTTGTGGGTATTGGGGCAGGATGCGCAGGCCCGGGAGTGCAGGGATACTGCGGCTTGTGGTCTTGGCGTAAGTTATGGAGGCGCACCTGTGCTCCCCGATCTTTCTTCTTTGGTTATCGTGTTTGTGGAACAGGTCTCGGGTTATGCTTTGCTGGCTTGGGTTTTGGGGGCCACCTTTCTTTTATCCTCAGTCTGCACGCCATACCCGTTGTGGACACATAAGACCGTGCTTGTGTTTGGGGCTGTGTTCCTGTCTGTTTTGTGCGGGTGGCTTGAAGCTGCTTGTTTTGGTCCCCATTGGGTCTCTTTACCCATAGCCGCCGTGGTGATAGCCAGCCTTCTGCATGGTTTTATTGCGGCAGGTGCCGTAGCGGTGACTAGCTCCCTGTGTCTTTATGGTCTGGGGCTTTATGACATCGTTACTGCATTTTCAATGGCGGTATGCGGGCTTCTGGCTGGAATAGTGTGCCACCTGTGCATGCGTTATCGGGCTTCTTTTCCCTGTTTGTCCCATTTATTCGTGATTCCTCTGCCGACGCTTCTGCCTGTGTCCCTGCATTATATGCTCATCCTATTGGCAACAGATCGGATCGGGCCTGATCAACCGTCTTTACTGTTTGCCGCCGCATTTACCTTTCTGGTGCAGGTTGTTTCTATTGCTGGCTTTGTGTCTGTCTTCAGAGTACGTCTACGTGCTGCCCATTTTGATGTGACTGCCGCATGGAACAAGGCGCAGGATCTTGCAGGCAGGCTTCAGGGGCTGTTCCCGATCCTTGATTCCAAGTGTGCGACTTCGGTTGCAACGCTTCTATGGCAAGGTCTTGGTGTTAATGGTGTTTGCATAACAGACGACCTGCAGGTCTTGGCCCGTGTAGGTGAAGTGCCCTATTCATTTCGTCCTGACGATATAGCGCCTTGCAAGGATCTAACGCAGCCCTTTCAGATGCGGTTGCCTGCTCGTTGTTCGGGGTCTGATTCCATTTTGGTTATACCTTTTGGCAATGAGGAAGGAGAATGCAGTGGGCATCTGGTGTTCTTTGTTTCTGATTATCATCCGCTTGCTTCGTACGTTGTGACTTTGACGGAGATGGTTGGGGCATTGCTCCTGTCGGTATGGGCTGCGGAGCGTGGTGCGCAGCAGGTGCGTATGCTTGAGGAAGCCAAGGAAGAGTTGGTACGGGCCCAGATCAACCCTCATTTTCTGTTTAATTCCATGAATACAATGGCTGCCGTTGTTCGTCATAATCCTGATCGTGCGTGTCTTCTGATGCAGGAATTTGCGGCATGGTTGCGCCGTAATCTGGATCGTCCGTGGCAAAGTGCCTCTTTGGAGGATGAACTGGAGCACGTGACCAGCTATCTGGCTATCGAGCAGGTACGTTTTGCGGATCGTCTGAATCTGGAGATATGCGTCCCGGATGACCTGTATCAGGACAGTATTCCTTCTTTTGTGCTGCAGCCACTAGTGGAGAATGCCATCAAGCATGGTGTTTCCCAGAGCTTTGATTCCTGCACTGTCCGCATTCGGGCACACCGTGAAGAAGATCGCTTGGTTATAGCGGTGGAAGATAGCGCCGGGCTTTACAGTGAGGGGGGCTCTGCTGTGGTGGAGGGTATGGGCCTTGGTCTTGTACGGCAGAAAATTGGTAGAGGCGGTGGTGCGCTTGATATGACATGCCTGCCGGGAACGTTAACCCGGGCCACCCTCTCTTTTCCGGTATCAGTGTCCAGTATGCAGGATTTGGGGTGCAAGCGGAGTGTTGCCGCATGATCCGTGTTCTGCTTGTTGATGATGAACCTTTGGCGCGTGATGCATTGAAGGACCTTCTTCTGGAGGAATGTGACGTGGAGGTCATTGGTGAGTGCGGCAATGCGGTTGATGCCCTAGCTGCTGTCAACCGGACCTCGCCGGATGCGGTCTTCTTGGATATTTTGATGCCCCGGATCAGCGGTATTGAGTTTTTGTCTATGCTTGATCCGCAACGTATGCCCCGGATCATCTTCCTGACAGCCCATGAGGATTACGCCTTGCAGGCCTTTGAAGGGCGGGCCTTTGATTATGTTCTCAAGCCGATTGAGAAATTACGGTTGCAGAAAACCCTGGATGCCTTGCGTGACAAGAACCGCTCCATGCCCTCCGTTACGCGTCCGTTGCTGCGGATTCCCTGCTCTGGGCTGCATCGGATCAGTTTGTTCAAGGTTGAGGAGGTTGAGGCTGCTGTCTCTAGGCCCGGCGGGGTTTATGTGATGACAACAGACGGTGTAGAGCATTTTACCGAGCTGACCCTTCGGACCATGGAGGAACGCACACCGCTTATTCGTTGCCATCGCCAGTATATGATCAACCCCGATCATATCCGCGATATTGCCCTGTGCGATGGAGGGGGGGGGCTGATTGAAACATGCAGTAATCACACGGTGCCGGTCAGCCGGCGTTTTCTTGGGTTGCTCAAAGAGCATCTTGGTATAGCATGACCCGGTCTTTTCCTGGCGTGGGCTTGTGTGTGTTCCGTCGGGGGGCAGGGGGCTTGTTTTTTCAGAACCTCTCGCAGCTGTTTTTCTGCCGCTGGCAGTTTTATCAAGCCGCTTGCTGTTTGTGTGCCCCCAAAAAGCCATAAAAAAGATAAGGTTTCATCAACAACCATAGTCACGGAGAAAGTCTATGGAAAATGCCCTGACCTTCGTGATCGTGGCCATCTGTGTTCTTGCCATATGTTATCGTTTTTACGGTGTTTTTATCGTCAAGAACGTTCTGGGCGCAGATGATTCGCAGATCACGCCGGCTCACAAGCTTGCCGATGGCAGGAACTATGTGCCGACTCGTTAAATGGGTGAATGCCGGGCAGCACTTTGCTGCCATTGCCGCTGCTGGTCCCTTGGTTGGTCCGGTTCTGGCAGCCCAGTTTGGTTATTTCCCTGGTTTTGTATGGCTTCTGGTCGGCGTTGTTGTCGGTGGTGCCGTTCATGACACAGTCGTTCTTTTTGCTTCGATGAAGCATAACGGAACATCTCTGTCTGAAATTGCCAAGGCCGAGCTTGGTCCCGTTGCCGGTGTGTGTACCGGTCTGGCCATGCTGTTTATTATCACCATCACCATGTCCGGTCTGTCGATGGTCGTGGTTCATGCCTTGGAACGGAACCCTTGGGGGACGTTTGCTGTGGCCATGACGGTGCCGATTGCTATCTTTGTTGGCCTGTTCGAGCGGATTACGGGGCATGCCCGCGCAGCGACATGGGCGGGCTTGATTGGAATTTTGGCCTCTGTGGTGGCTGGTCCTTATATTCAGGGCACGCTGGTCGGTGAATGGCTTAGCCTGCATGTTGATACGGTTGCCCTGTCGCTGCCGATCTATGCATTCTTTGCCAGTGCACTGCCTGTCTGGCTGCTGCTGACTCCACGCGGTTATTTGTCCAGTTTCATGAAGATTGGAGTGTTTGGTGCCTTGGTTGTTGGTGTTGTGTTCATCAACCCGACGATTCAGTTCCCGGCCTTTACCCAGTTTATTCATGGCGGCGGCCCGGTTCTGTCCGGTCCGGTATGGCCCTTTATTTCGATTACCATTGCCTGTGGTGCGATCTCTGGTTTCCATGCCTTCATCGGATCAGGAACAACGCCGAAGCTGGTGGACAAGTGGTCTGATATTCGTCCGGTCGCTTTTGGGGCCATGCTGGTGGAGTGCTTGGTTGCGGTTATGGCTCTGGTTGCTGCAACTTCCCTGCCTGTGGCGGATTATTTCGCGATTAATGCAAAGCCGGAAGTGTTCGCGGCGCTGGGCATGGATGTGGTCGAACTGCCGCGCTTGTCCGAGGCTATTGGCATCGATCTGGCCGGGCGTACCGGCGGTGCGGTGACCTTGGCCGTTGGCATGACGTACATCTTCACGAAAATTCCCTGGTTCTCGGCCCTGTCGTCGTATTTCTTCCAATTCGTGATCATGTTCGAGGCCGTCTTTATCCTTACGGCGGTTGATTCCGGGACCCGTGTTGCCCGTTACCTGATCCAGGATTTCGGCGGCAGCTTGTGGGCACCCCTGAAGCGGATCGACTGGGCTCCGGGTGCCATTGGTGCTAGTGCCTTGGCCTGCCTGGCCTGGGGATACCTTCTTAACTCCGGTGATATCAACTCGGTTTGGGCCCTATTCGGGGTGTCCAACCAGCTGATGGCCACCGTGGGTCTGATTATCGGTGCAACCATTATCCTGAGGCTCTCGCAGAAGCGCATCTATGTGCTGACCTGCTTGGTGCCTTTGGCGTACCTGTTTGTCACCGTCAACTATGCTGCTTTCTGGATGATAGAGAATGTTTATCTGAATGAAACGGCACGGGGTTACAGCCCGTTCAATGCAGGTCTCTCGCTTATCATGATGGGACTTGGGGTCGTGATCCTGATTTCGGCCATTCGCAAGTGGGCTGAAATGCTGCGGGCTGCAAAAGCCCCGGCATTCGGACCCGCTGCGGCCGAATAGACCGGTTACCCGGGCAGTCTTGTGTTGGCTGTCCGGGCTGCTCCAAAGGAGAGAGTAATGAGTGTTCAATCCAAAAACGATGCCTTTGCCCTGTGCTGGTCCGGTTTCCGGGATGGTGAGTGGCAGAAAAAGGTCGATGTGCGCGACTTTATCCTGCGTAACGTCACCCCCTATGAAGGCGATGACAGCTTTCTGGCCGGTGCGACAGAACGGACCAAGGCATTGTGGGACAAGCTTGGTGAACTGCTGAAGCTTGAGCGCGAAAAGGGCGTGCTGGACGTTTCTGCGGACCGTCCGTCTTCCATCCTAGCCCATGACCCTGGCTACATCGACAAGGACAACGAGATCATTGTCGGGTTGCAGACCGATGCCCCCCTGAAGCGGGCTATCATGCCCAACGGGGGTCTGCGTATGGTCGAGAGCGGTCTTGAGGCCTATGGTTTCAAAATTGATCCGGCTGTCCAGGAGATTTGGGGCAAGTACCGCAAATCGCATAACCAGGGCGTGTTCGATACCTACACCCCCGATATTCTGGCTGCCCGCAAGAGCGGTGTGATCACGGGCCTTCCCGATGCCTATGGTCGTGGCCGCATTATCGGTGACTATCGTCGTGTTGCCCTGTACGGCGTCGATTTCCTGCGCCAGGACAAGCAGCGTGAGTTCCATGAGCTGGATAACCACAGCTTTACCGAGGACGTGCTGCGCCTGCGCGAAGAGCTGAGCGAACAGTGGCGTGCCCTTGGCGAGCTCCAGGAGATGGCAGCCCGCTATGGCTTTGATGTCAGCCGTCCGGCAGCCAATGCCCGTGAAGCCATCCAGTGGACCTATATGGCCTATCTGGCTGCTGTGAAGGAACAGAACGGTGCGGCCATGTCCTTCGGCCGTGTGTCCTCGTTCCTCGATATTTTCATTCAGCGCGATATCGAAGCCGGTGCCCTGACCGAAGAGCAGGCCCAGGAGATGATCGACGATCTGGTGATCAAGCTGCGTATTGTCCGCTTTCTGCGTACGCCAGAATATGACCAGCTGTTCTCCGGTGACCCGACATGGGTGACAGAATGCGTTGGTGGCATGGCCGAAGACGGGCGTCCCTTGGTCACCCGCAACAGCTTCCGTTTCCTGAATACCCTGTACAACCTGGGTCCGGCTCCGGAGCCTAACCTGACGGTCCTGTGGTCCACCAGCCTGCCCGAAGGGTTCAAGCTGTTTTGCGCCAAGGTTTCAGCAGACACCAGCGCCATCCAGTACGAGAACGATGACCTGATGCGTCCGAAGTGGGGCGATGACTATGGCATTGCCTGCTGTGTCTCTGCCATGCGCATTGGAAAGCAGATGCAGTTCTTTGGTGCGCGTGCCAACCTTGCCAAGGCCCTGCTGTACGCGATCAACGGTGGTGTTGACGAAAAGACCGGCCAGACTGTAGCCCCGGGCATGGAGCCGATCACGGCCGATGTCCTTGACTATGACGAAGTCATGGAACGTTTCGACAAGACCATGGACTGGCTGGCTGTGACGTATGTCAAGGCTCTGAACTGCATTCACTACATGCACGACCGCTATTCCTACGAGCGGATCGAGATGGCCCTGCATGACCGTGATATCCTGCGGACCATGGCCTGCGGTATTGCCGGTCTGTCTGTTGCGGCGGACTCTCTCTCCGCAATTCGCCATGCCAAGGTCCATGTTGTTCGTGATGAACGTGGGCTGGCGGTTGACTATCGGATCGAGGGTGACTACCCGGCGTATGGCAATAACGACGACCGTGTTGACAGCATTGCGATTTGGCTGACGGAAACCTTCATGAAGAAGGTGGCTGCCCAGCCGGTCTTCTACCGCAATGCCATGCCGACACAGTCTGTGCTGACCATCACGTCCAACGTGGTGTACGGCAAGAAAACCGGGAATACCCCGTGCGGGCGTCGTTCCGGCGAGCCATTTGCCCCGGGTGCCAACCCGATGAACGGGCGCGATACCAAGGGCTTTGTGGCTGCGGGCGCTTCGGTTGCCAAGCTGCCATATGACGCTGCTCTGGACGGCATCAGCTGGACGGCTTCGGCAACGCCTGATGCCCTTGGTCGTACTCCGGACGAGCGGGCCGCCAACCTGGCCGGCTGCTTGGATGGTTTTGCGGAAGCAGGTGGTTTCCATGTCAACGTCAACGTCTTCAATCGCGATACGCTGATCGAGGCCATGGAACATCCCGAGCTGTACCCACAGCTGACCGTTCGTGTGTCGGGCTATGCGGTGAACTTCGTCAAGCTGACCCGTGAACAGCAGCTTGATGTGATCAACCGCACTTTCCACGGCGCCATGTAAACTTGTTACCCGGAGAATGACGCGTATGCCTATGTCCCTGACCCGCCCCCATGTTCCGGTTGCTCCCGGTGGGGATCATCCCTGTGGCTATCTGCATTCGGTGGAAACCGGGGCGGCGGTTGACGGACCGGGGATGCGCGTCGTTCTGTTTTTGTCAGGATGTTTGTTCCGGTGTTCGTATTGCCACAATCCGGATACCTGGAAACTGCATAACGGCCGCCTTGTCACACTGGATGAGGCGGTTGCCGAGGTCAGCCCCTATGCCCGTTTTCTCAAGCGCAGCGGCGGGGTGACCTTGTCTGGCGGAGAGCCGCTGATGCAGGCGGCTTTTGCCGGTGCCCTGCTGCGGCGCCTGAAGGACGAATTTGGCCTGCACTGTGCCTTGGATACGCAGGGGTTCCTGCATGCTGATGTGGATGATGACTGGTTTGATCCGGTCGATCTTGTCCTGTTGGACATCAAACACAGTGATCCGGATGCCTACCAACGTCTTGTCGGACAGCCATTGCAACCGACCCTTGATTTTGCCCGTCGCCTGGTTCGACTTGGCAAGTCGATGTGGATTCGGTATGTGCTGGTTCCCGGCGTGACCGACGGGGCCGCGGATATCGACCGTCTGGGAGAGTTTCTGGTCTCACTTGGTTCAGCGGTTGAACGCGTTGAAGTTCTTCCGTTTCATCAGCTGGGTGCTTCCAAATGGGAGTCGCTTGATATGGACTATCCCCTGGCTGATACTCCGGTTCCGACAGCGGAGCAAACTGATGCTGCACGCAAGCGTTTTGCGGCGTATGGTTTGACCGTTTACTGATTTTTTTCTGTTCCGGCCGGATCATCATTCTGCGCCGGCCCTGCGACGAGGCGAGTTTTTGTTATGAGCGATACCCAAAATCTGGTTCTGGTCATCAACTGCGGTAGTTCATCGCTGAAGTTCGCGGTTTTTGCCGGAAGCAGCCAGGATTCCGAGCTGTCAGGTCTTGCAGAGTGCCTGGGAAGCCCGGATGCCCGCCTGAAATACCGTATCCACGATGGAGAAAGCCAGACGGTAGCCTTGTCCGGGCCGGGCCATGATGCGGCACTGGCGTTTATTTTGGGGGTTTTGGGAGAGCAGGGGCTTCTGCAGCGTGTCACAGCAGTTGGGCATCGTATTGTGCACGGGGGTGAACGGTTCTGCACTTCGGTTGTGATTACGCCCGAAGTTCTGGCCGATATCGAGGCCTGTACCCCGCTGGCTCCCCTGCATAATCCAGCTAATCTTCTAGGCGTTCGTACGGCAATGGCTGCCTTGCCGAGTGTTGCGCATGTTGCTGTTTTTGATACGGCTTTCCATCAGACCATGCCGGAAACAGCCTTTGCCTATGCTGTGCCGCAGCGATTCTATGGCCAGCATGGTGTACGGCGGTACGGTTTCCACGGCACCAGCCACCGCTTTGTGGCTGCACAGACAGTTGCAATGCTGGGGTTGGATCCCGATGATCACGGCATTGTGATTGCGCACCTTGGTAACGGGGCATCGGCAGCAGCTGTCCTGAACGGGCAGAGTGTCGACACTTCCATGGGGATGACACCTCTGGAGGGGTTGGTGATGGGAACCCGCTGCGGTGATATAGACGTTGGTGCTGTTTTACATATGGCTCGTTGTGAGGGGCTGGATCTGAACGGGATCGATCGTGTCTTGAACCGTGAAAGTGGGTTGCTGGGGTTGTCGGGCCTGTCGAATGACTGCCGGACCCTGGAGCAGGCGGCAGCCGAAGGTCATGAAGGAGCTAGGTTGGCACTGGCCGTTTTTGTGCATCGTCTGGCACGCACGGTCGGAGCCTTGGCAACATCCTTGCCACGGCTGGATGCTTTGGTCTTTACCGGGGGTATTGGTGAGAATTCGTCGCTGATCCGCCGTGATACCATCGCTCGCTTGGGGGTTTTCGGTCTGACGCTGGACACCGCAGCAAATGAGGCCGCTGTAAGGGGCAAGGCCGGTGTGATTTCTGCCGGTAGCAAGCCGGTGGCGGCTGTTGTGGCAACCAACGAGGAATGGATGATCGCCAGCGATGCCTTGGCGTTGGTTTCCTCTTCTTCCGGCTTGGCATAAGGGGGAGTACCGATGTCCTCCAAAACGTTTTTTCTTTCGGCAACAACCCGCGATGCAGGGCTGACCTCTGCGGCTTTGGGATTGGCCCGCGCGTTTCAGCGCAGTGGCCTGAAGGTTGCTTTTGCCAAACCGGTGGCTCAGCCGGACTCTTCTGGACCTGCTTCTGAAGGTGACCTAGCTGATCCGTCTGCCCAGTTTGCCCGTCAGCTTTGCCTTGCCGAGGTGGCGTCTTCCATTCCTTTCGATGTTGCGGAAGCCCGCTTCACAGCCGGCGACATCGATGGCCTGATGGAAGACGTGGTTTCAATCGTTGAAGCGGTGGCTGCCGGTGTTGACGTTGTTGTCCTAGAAGGGCTTCTACCCCTGAATGGCAGCGGTATGGCAACGGCTCTCAACGCGGCCATGTGTCGCAGCCTAGATGCCGGTCGGATTGTTGTTGTCCCCGGACAGAACCAAGGTGTGGATGCCTTAGCTGCTTCCGTGGCCAAGGCTGTTCGCCTTCCAGCAGCAGACCGTTCCCCGGTCGGGGTTCTGGTCAATAAACATGCGGCGGATGTTGATGCTTCGGCCTTGCGGGCTGCCATGGAGAAGGCAGAGGTTTCAATCCCGCTGATCGGTATTGTCCCGTGGGAGCCACGGTTGCTGGCTCCCCGTTTGTCTGATGTGGTGCGTGCCTTGGATCTGAAGGTGCTGCATCATGGGTCTCTGGCAACATCACGGGTTCGCAATATCGTTGTGGCGGCAGGTGAATCCGAGACCTGTATTTCCCGCCTTGGGCCGGGTGCTCTGGTTGTCAGCCACTGTGACCGTGGCGATATTGCCTTGGCTACAGCTCTTGCTAACCAAAGGGGTGTGCCCCTGTCCGGACTTCTGTTGACCGGTGGCGGGACGTTGTCGCCACGGGTTGCTGATCTGGTGATGCCGCCCAGCTCTGGTACCCTGCCGGTTGTCATGGCGAAGGAAGATACCTTTGCCGTGGCTTCTGCCCTGTCCCGTCTGGCCAGCGGGGTTGCTGCCGATGACTTCGAGCAGATGGAGCAGGTGATCGATTTTGTGGCAAGCCGTCTGGATACGGGGCCTTTGCGGCGTATCATCGGTGAGCCTTCCGAGCTTCGGTTGTCGCCTCCCGCCTTCCGTTACCGCTTGATCCGGGAAGCGCGGAAGGCCGACAAACGGATTGTGTTGCCCGAGGGTGATGAACCCCGGACCCTAGAAGCTGCGGTGATTTGCCATCGCAAGGGAATTGCCCGCTGTGTTCTGTTGGGTAATCCGGGTCGTATCCGCGAAGTAGCGGCTGCGCGTGGTCTGGAACTGCCGGAGGGACTGGAAATTGTTGATCCGGAATCTGTCTGTGACCGTTATGTGGACCCGTTGGTCGAGCTGCGCAAGGGCAAGGGATTGACCGCACCGCAGGCAGCGCAACAGTTGGAAGATACGGTTGTGTTGGGCACTGTTATGCTTGCCTTGGACGAGGTTGATGGCCTTGTATCCGGCGCCGTTCATACAACAGCCAACACAGTGCGCCCGGCCCTTCAGTTAATTCGGACAGCACCGGGTGCAAGCATTGTCTCCAGCATCTTTTTCATGCTGATGCCGGACCAGGTTCTGGTTTATGGCGACTGTGCCATCAATCCAGACCCCGATGCAGGGCAGCTGGCCGATATTGCCATTCAGTCGGCAGATTCGGCGCGGGCTTTTGGCATTGATCCCCGTGTAGCGATGATTTCCTATTCAACGGGAACATCGGGCAGTGGCGATGATGTCGAGAAGGTGAGGCAGGCGACCGAGCTGGCCCGCTCCCGTCGTCCGGACCTGACCATAGACGGTCCGATGCAGTACGATGCGGCCAGCGTTGAGAGTGTGGCCCGGAGCAAGGCTCCGGACAGCCCGGTGGCCGGGCGTGCGACGGTTTTTGTCTTCCCGGATCTGAATACCGGCAACACAACGTATAAGGCTGTCCAGCGATCTGCCGGTGTGGTCAGTGTCGGTCCGATGCTTCAGGGCTTGCGCAAGCCGGTCAATGACTTGTCCCGTGGTGCTCTGGTGGACGACATTGTTTATACAATTGCCCTGACGGCTATTCAGGCTGCGGCGCGACCGGTTGAGTCCGGCGGTTGATGCCAGTGAATACGGATTGAGGTAATCAGGGCCGGGTTTGGTTTGAACCCGGCTCTTTTTTGGTCTCGTCCCTATAAAGCCATTGATTTCCGGTGAGTGTCTTCTCTACCGTTATCCTGCTGAACCGGGTGGAGGGTGTTGCGATGAAGCGGTACGGATTTGTAGCTGTTGTGGTTTCTGGCCTGCTTGCCGGGTGTGGCCCGAAAGTTCCTCCGGTGAATGCTCCGCCGACGGCTGGCCCGGTTGACATGGATCGTTATATGGGAACCTGGTACGAAATTGCCTCGTTGCCTGCTCCGTTCCAAGAGGGGTGTGTGGCAACCACAGCCAAGTATGAGAAGACTTTTGACGGAACCATAGAGGTTACAAACCGCTGCCTGCACGAGTCTTTCCGTGGGCGGGAGCGGGAAGCAAAGGGAACAGCGCGCCTCGATCCCTTGCTGCCGGATGGATCCCGTCTGTTTGTCAGCTTTTTTCCGTTTACCGAGGGAGCGTACTGGGTCCTTGCTCTTGATGCAGGCTATCGGTGGTCTGTCGTTGGCTCTCCTGACCGGCGCTATCTCTGGATACTGTCGCGTACCCCGACGATGAGTAAATCCCAGTACGAGATCCTTAAGGGTAAGGCAGAGCGTCTGGGTTATCCGGTCTCGAAGCTGGTTCTTACCCAACAGCCGCCCATTCCCTGATGGGTTTCTTATCCGGTAAAAAGGACCCATAAAATCGGCAGGATAATGGCCGTGGCCAAGCCGTTGAGGCCCATGGACAGGCTGGAGAAGGCACCGCTGACTTCGCTGTGCTGAAGGGCGCGTGCTGTTCCGACGCCGTGGCACACCGTGCCCATGGCTACACCGCAGGCCCGACGGTCACGAACTCCGGTCAGGCGTAGGATCCCGGGGCCAACCACGGCTCCTAGGATGCCGGTCAGGATAACAACAACCGCCGCCAGGGAGGGCAAACCACCGATCTGCTCGGCAATTCCCATGGCGATAGGGCTGGTGACGGACTTTGGTGCTATGGATGCGAGGGTGGCGGGGCTGACACCGGCTGCCCATGCCAGAGCAATGGCGCTGCCGGCCGCACAGACTGAGCCGGTACCTATGGCTACAACAAGGGCTCGCAGGGAGCGGCGCACACGCCCCAGCTGGTTATAAAGCGGGACAGCCAGTGCCACGGTAGCTGGCCCCAGCAGGAAATGGATAAATTGTGCCCCACTAAAATAATCAGCATAGCTGATATTGCTGATGTTGAGGACTGTGACCAGCAGCAGCATAGCCGTTAGGACCGGATTCAGAATGGCCCGTCGTCCGCCCTTCTCGAAGATCCACAAGCCGGCAACATAAGCTAACAGCGTGAGGGTCAGCCCTGTCAGGGGGCTTGTGCTGAGGTCATTCCAGACGCTGGTGATATGTGTGGACATCATGAGGGGGGCTGTTCCTGTACGTCATGGCCTGACTCCGGCCCGCCATGAGGTTCTGCAGAGAAGCGTGTACGGGGTGTCATCGCCTGCATGACATGGCCTGTAACAATCAGGCCAAGAAGCGTTGATCCCACGACCGCCAGTGTGATTCCCTCCCATTCTAGGGCTAGTAGTGGTGTCAAGGTTACGACTCCCACCCCTGCGGGGATAAATAACAGGCCAAGATGTCGCAAAAGTGCATTGGCCGTGGACTGTAAGCCCTCCGGTGGGGGATCGGCCAGTCCCCCCCTGCGCAAGAGGAAGCCACGCACCATAAGCCCTGAAAACAACAGAACCATACCGAGAACAGGGCCAGGCACGGGAATGCGGGCTATGCGGGCCAAGGCTTCCCCCGTGACCTGGCAAACAACAAGGATGGCAATAAAACCTGGGGTCATGGGTGTCGGATTCTCCAGCTTCTGTTGCCGTACGGGTGAAATTAGAACCATGCTGGCATGTCGACTGCCCTGTTTTCCAGCCCTAAATGACGTGAGTAACAGCATGCTTTGGCTTTGTGTTACCACGTGCTTTTTGTCATCAAAATTATTTGCAGGCAGGTTACGTGGTCCGGATGGACACATCCGGGTCTGCAGCCTTGCCGGGGTTTGGAAAAGTGCGGTATCCCTCGGTATGCACAAAGCGGTCGGGAAGTATGTCCTGTCGTCGGGGTGTGCCGGTTATTCTGGTCCATGGCGAGTGGGGCCTTTTAGTGGTTTCCTTGTCGGCATGGGCAGAGTGACTTGACCGAATTCAGTACTGGATGAGGGCAGGAATGGACAAAGGGCGTTCCCCGCGCAAGATGTTCACCGCAGAGGTTCAGCTGCGTAACCGCTATGGCGGTGACGCTTCCCCTGCCGGTGGCGCTGTTGTTGCTGCCTCTGATCCTGAAATGCGTGACGAGGTTTCCGCCCTGAAGAATGAGGTCAGTCACCTCAGTCATCTCCTCAGAACGTATGTTATTCCGCCGGAAGACGAGCAAAAAGCTGCCGATGGGGAGCCCGATCCCGAGGATCCCTTGGTGCAGGAGTTTGAGCGTCAGCGTGCCGAAGTGCGCATTCTGAAGATGGAGTTGCGGGCTTTGGCCAACTCCATTCAGGAGACGAAACGCGAAATTGCGCAGTTGCGGACCAGTGACGGGGATTCTGATAGGCTTGATATCGTCGCCGGGGAACTGGATGCCGTTGTCGGTGCAACCGAGCGGGCGACCGATGGTATTCTGGAAGCGGCCGAAAAAATCGACAACGCCGCCCAGAACCTGCGTTCCAAGGCCGATGATGCTTACTTTGCCCATCTCGCCGAAGATATCAGCGAACATGTTGTGTCAATTTTCGAACATGCCAACTTCCAAGATATCACCGGTCAGCGCATCAACAAGGTCGTCAGCACGCTGAAGTTTGTTGAAGAGCGTATCGACAAGATGATCAATATCTGGGGGCAGGAAACCTTTGAAGAGCTTCTGGCTGAAATGCCCGATACGCCGGCTGGTGATGACGAGCGTCGACTGCTTAACGGCCCTCAGATGGCCGAGAGAGCGATTTCTCAGGGCGATATCGACAAGCTGTTTGGCTGAATATCCTGTTATCCAGTTACGTACGTTTGCTTGAACCGGGGCTGTGAAGGCCCCGGTTTTTTGTTTGGCTTCTCTTGGCGCATTCCCCGTGTGTCAGGTATACTCGGTACCTTGGGGTTGCCCTTGGTTCAGCAGGGGTGTTTTCGTCCCGTCTTTGTTCCTGGCGGGGATGACAGGGTGTGGGGTTTTTGATGACCGATGTGCATGCTGCCATGCAGGCCCTGATGTCTGCGAGCCGTCTCAAGTCAGACTCGGCTGCCGGGCGTCCGGTGCGTCCGGTGCTTACGATTTCCAGGGAACATGGGGCATTGGGGCGCCAAGTTGCAGAGGCTCTGTCTGCTCATTTGCAGGTTCCCCTGTATGATCGCGCCTTGATTGGCAAGATTGCCAGCCGCCTTGATGTTGATCAGGAGACGGCGAAAATGCTGGATGAAAGTGTGGGGCGTGCCAGTGATTTATGGCTGGTGGGGCTTTTGAAGGGGAAAGATCTTTCCAAGGATGCTTGGCGAACCCACCTAGTGAATATCTTTCTGGGGTTGTCCAAGGTTGGTGGCATTATTCTCGGACGTGGTGCACACCTTGTTCTGGAGGATTCCTGTGCCCTTCGCTTGAAGCTTGTTGCCCCGCGGTCTGTACGTATCAAGAGGATCGCCGAGCGTAATGCCGTGCCGGAGGCCATTGCCGACCAACAGGTTCTGGAGGCGGATACGGCGCGTTTGTGTTTTCTGAAAGATATGTTCGGTGCCCGTTCAGATGATCCGGCAGCGTTTGATCTGGTTTTGAACACGGCACGCTTGGATGATGTAGACGCTATTGTTCGTCTGCTTGCAACGGCCTATGAGGGGATTGCGCGTTGCCATCAAGTGCGGGGCTGATCATTGTCTGACATGTGGGTTTTGGGGGATTGATGGCGGGGAATCATGCAGCCACAGTAGAAGTGGTAAGGAATATCGGGTATCGGCCAGTTCAGATCTGGTTGTGGTCACTCTGTGCCTTGGTTTTTTGCATGGTACTTCTGGGGGGAGCAACCCGGTTGACGCAATCCGGACTCTCTATGGTGGAGTGGAGGCCTCTCGACTTTCTACCCCCTATGAACGATGCCGCATGGGAGGATATGTTCCTGCTGTACAAGGCATCTCCCGAGTATACACACCGTAATGTGGGTATGGATCTGGCTGGGTTCAAGGGGATTTTCTGGCTGGAATATGTGCACCGCCTTGTGGGGAGGCTGGTGGGCGTTGCGGTTGTAGTTCCGCTGCTTGTTTTTGTGGCGTGTCGTCTCGTGGATCGTCGTGTGTTGCGCCGTATTCTCGGGCTCTTTGTTCTTGGTGGTCTCCAAGGAGCGTTAGGCTGGTTCATGGTTGCCTCGGGCCTTATTGACCGTCCGGATGTCAGCCACTATCGCCTTGCTGCGCATCTGATGCTGGCTGTTGTTTTGTTTGCCGCCCTGTTATGGATGGCTTTGGACTGTACTGTTTCCACCGCCTTCTCTCCGGCACCAAATGGTGTTGTACGCGGTCCCTTGCTGTGTCTTGGCATGGTTATGCTGACCATGACATGGGGCGCTTTTGTCGCGGGCCTTGATGCAGGGCTGACCTACAACACCTTTCCCCTGATGGATGGGCATATTGTTCCACCGGGGGCATGGGTGCAGGATCCTTGGTGGTATAATCTGGTAGCGAACGTTGCAACGGTACAGTTTGTGCATCGATCTCTGGCGCTTTGTACGGTTGTGGTGACCTGTGTTGTTGCTTGGAAACTTTGGGCTACATCATTGTCCAAGCCTGTCTGTTGCCTTGCTCTTGCCTTGGTTTTTGCTGTTTGCGTACAGCTTTTTCTTGGTATTACAACCTTGCTGCTGGCTGTTCCGGTCAGCCTTGGTATCGTGCATCAGGCGATGGCTGTTGTCTTGGTCGGCCTGTGTGTAACCCTTATTTTCCGGCTTGTGCGTGGGTGATAATGAGTGTTGACGGGCAGCAGGGCAAGGCATGGGGTTTGCGGTTCGCAACGCTTTTTTCCCTGTGCCTTGTCGTATTGGCTGCTTTCGTATCTCTGTCATTCTCCGAGCGCAGGGTGCGTGAACTGGCGCTGGAATTGTCCCTACAGGAAATCTGGGGTTCCTTGCCGGCTCTGAGTTCAGCTCTGGAGGGATGGTCTTCGCAGACACAGGCCCCCGCAGAACTTTCCCATGATCTTGCCTTGGTTGTGTACAGTCTTGTCATGAGAGAGATTCACCATCTTCCCGTCACAGCTGTTGTGGTGGTTTATCCTGATGGGTCTGCAGTTATTCCGGATGCAGCCCCTGCCTTGCCTGATCTTTCCTCTGATCCCCTGTGGCTGTCTTCGGCCTTGCGTGGATACAAGCCCGTTTGGTTGCAGGACCATGGTCCTGCTGTGGAAATTATTGCGGCCCTTCCTTTGGAGCGTCGTGACGGTAGTCTTGTCGGCGGGGTTTTGTTACGGCTGGATGCCGGTACGGCCCTGAATGAACAGCAGATCCTTGTGCGGGTGTATCGTTGGTGCGTTGGGGTAGGGTTTGGTGTTATCTTCCTGATTGTCTTGGCAATCTGTGCCGTATTTTGGCGTGCCCGGGTGCACGATCACCAGCTTTTGGTGAGGGAAGGGGCACTGCGCCGCCATATGGAGGAAAGTATACGCTCGTTGTCTTGCTCCCTGCAGGATATCACGGGGCCTTTGCCGGCAATGATTGCCCGGGTTGACCATCGCCAGCATTATGTTTTTGCAACAGCCGAGTATTGCCGTTGGTTTGGTACTTTTGGGACATCCCCCGTTCCGGTTGGTACTAATCTTCTGGCTGGGGAGAATTTTGAATTTCATCTGGGTGAGAACTATGCCCAAGTTTCCGATCTTGTTGTAGCCGCCTTGGATGGGTTGTCTGCGGTTTCCGAGGGGGTCTGGTCATTCCCCGACGGATCACGTTATGTCAGGGTTGAATTGCAGCCAGTTTTTGAACGATCTGCTGTGCGCGGTTTCTTTGTTTCGATTACAGATATTACGGCCATGAAGCGTTTGGAGCGTGATCTCCGCAATGCGCGTGATCGGATGGAAGAAGAATTTACCGCCCGAACCCTCGAACACAAAAAAACGGTGGAAAGCCGTTTGGCCGAAGCCTTGGACCGGGTATCCGAGGGTTTCCTTCTTTGGGACAGCCAAGACTGTCTTCTGATTTGCAATCAGGCATTCCGGTTACTGTTCCCGTCACTGACCAAACGTGTTGTGCCCGGCATTCATTATGCCGAAGTTGTAGCTTTGCTTGATGCTCTTGAGCACCCTGTATCGGTTGCTTCTGCATCAGACGGTCATGACCGTACTTCCGGGGATACTTACGGCCAACGCTCTCGCCCGCGGGAACGTTTCTTCCGGGATTCTTTATGGGTCCTGATGACAGAAACTAGGACGCCTGAGGGGCTGACGGTCATGACGTTCACCGATATCTCTGAACGAAAAGCCGCCGAATTGGCCTTGTTGTCGTCAGAAGCTGATTTGCGTGAGCTGCACAAGATCACCAGTGATCCGGACCAAGGGATGGCCGAGAAGGTTCCTGCCCTCCTGCAGCTTGGGTGCAGGCGTTTTGACATGACTGGTGCCTGTCTTGCGCGTTGTCAGGGCGATGTCCTGATTTCGGACTACGTGGTTGGGGGGCATGATGATCTGAAGGTGGAACAGATTGTATCCTGCGCTGGAATGTCGTTGTCTGATGTTCTGGCAGGGCGGGAAATCCTTGTGCCAAGCTGTACGCAGGGGGAAACCGGTCAGGCTTGTCTGGCTGTGCGTGTTGTGGCTTGTAGACGCACGTGGGGTATCTTGTTCTTTCGTGGTCCGGGAAAGGCCGGGCGTTGCCTGCAGCCTGCAGACCTCGAGTTTGCGCGCCTGCTGGCCCTGTGGATCGGGGCTAGGATTACCCAGGTTGAGACAGAAACGCACCTTAGGGCGGCCTTGGAGCAAGCAGATGCCGCCAGCCGGTCAAAGTCTCTTTTTCTGGCAAATATGAGCCATGAGCTGAGGACGCCGCTGAATGCGATTATCGGCTTCTCCGATGTTATGGCCAGTGAGATTTTTGGTGCCCACACAGCACCTCAGTACAAGGACTATTCAGCCAGTATCAAGGATTCAGGGCAGCATCTTCTCTCTATTATCAATGATATACTTGATACAGCCAAGGTTGAGGCCGGGCATCTGACACTTGATGACGATGTGATAAAGCCATCTGAGCTGATCGATGGAACAATCCGTCTTCTTCAGGGCCAGTTTTCTGCCGCAGGGCTGACCATGCGCACAGATATTCCCGTAGACCTCCCGTCTATACGAGGAGATGCGCGACGCCTGCGCCAAGTCATGCTGAACCTGCTGTCCAACGCGATCAAGTTTACTCCCTCAGGCGGTGTTGTGAATGTTACGGCTTTGTGTGCCCCTGCGGATGGTATGACGATAACGGTTTCTGATAACGGTATTGGTATGCGGACCGAGGATATTGCCGTTGCCTTGGCCCCGTTCGGTCAGATTGACAGCAGCTTGTCCCGCCGACACCAGGGAACGGGTTTGGGGCTGCCCTTGTCCCGTTCCTTGGTGGAGGCGCATGGGGGAACATTATCCTTGGTCAGTGCACCAGGCGAAGGGACAGAGGTTCGTGTATGGCTCCCCCCTGATCGGCTTGTTCAGGGGGCCTGAGTTTATCCAGAAGCGCTTTTTTGTTATTTTCCGGGCTGGTGATTTTGCCAGGAAACGCACATAGTGTGGGCGTTCTTGACGTCTGGACCGGAGTTTTCGCCATGGTTGATCGTGCCCTTACTGAAGATCTGTTCTTCTCTCGTGCCGGGCTCGACCAAGATGCAACGCGCCGTATTGTTTCTGATGCCTTGGCCGGGGCGGATGACGGAGAGCTTTATCTGGAATACAAGCAGTCTGAATCCGTTTCGCTGGATGATGGGCGTATTCGTTCCGCTTCTTTTGACACGGCACAGGGGTTTGGTCTGCGGGCCATCGTGGGAGAGACAGCAGGGTATGCTCATGCTTCAACCTTGGATGAAGCTTCCTTGCGCCGCGCGGCTGCCACAGTTTCTGCTGTACGTGGTGGTTATTCAGGAACGTTTGCAGCGCCGCCTGTTGGGACAAATCAATCTCTTTATACAGATCAGAACCCGATTACGCCGGTTCCTTTTTCAGTTAAGGTCCGGGTGCTGGGAGAGATTGATGCCTATCTCAGGGGGCGTGATCCGCGTGTTCGCCAGGTTATGGTTTCCTTGGGTGCGTCTTGGCAGGCTGTTCATATCATGCGTCCAGACGGTGAAGCCGCTGATATTCGTCCGATGGTGCGCCTGAGTATCACTGTTATGGTTGAGAAAGACGGCCGTTGTGAAACAGGTTCATGGGGGCAGGGTGGGCGCATTAAGTACGACTGGTTACTGGAAGAGGAAACCTGGAAGACTGCGGCAGAGCGTGCCCTGAATCAGGCATTGGTCAATCTTGAAAGCGTTGATGCCCCTGCGGGTGAAATGCCGGTTGTTCTGGGGTGTGGGTGGCCGGGCGTTCTTTTGCATGAGGCTGTTGGGCATGGCCTGGAAGGAGACTTCAATCGCAAGAAGACGTCGGCCTTTTCCGGGCTGATGGGGCAGCGTGTGGCTGCTCCTGGTGTGACTGTGGTTGATGATGGAACCTTGCCGGACCGGCGCGGCTCGATCACGATTGATGACGAGGGCACGCCTTCGGCCCGTAATGTTCTGATCGAGGATGGGATTCTGAAAGGGTATTTGTTTGACCGTATGAATGCCCGCCTGATAGGGGTTCGTTCATCCGGAAACGGGCGTCGGCAGTCGTATGCTCACAAGCCGCTGCCGCGTATGACTAACACCTTCATGCTGGGTGGCTCATATGAACCGGAGGAAATTATCCGAAGTGTGAAGAAGGGCCTTTTTGCTGTTAATTTTGGCGGTGGCCAAGTTGATATCACGTCTGGAAAGTTTGTCTTTGCCTGTACAGAGGCCTGGAAAATTGAAGACGGTAAGCTGACGGCTCCAGTCAAGGGAGCAACCTTGATTGGCAATGGTCCCGATGTTCTTACGCGTGTCTCCATGATTGGTAATGATGTGGAGTTGGATGCGGGTATTGGCACATGTGGCAAGGATGGCCAAGGGGTTCCCTGTGGCGTTGGGCAACCGACCCTGAAAGTGGAGCGTCTGACCGTTGGTGGCACAGGGGGGTAAGCCGATGCTGCACTCTTGGTTTGATATTTGTGCTGTGCACTGCAATGACGTTTTCTATTGTAAGCTTGGGCGTTGACCTCAAGTCTTCTTGCCGTGAGCGTGGATTCGCATCCCATAGATGTTTTGAGGGGATAGAAACCCTTTTTTAGGGTGCTCTTCTTGTGTGCGTTCTGAACTCACTCCTCGCATAGGCCCTTCCACATGGTACGTAAGAACCAAGTGCAAGGGCCTCAATTTTTCGAACATGTTCTTAGTTTATGTGCTGCGACATTCGCTTTGACTAATGCGAATATCACAAAAGGCATGAAATTTCCCTTTTTGTTTAGATCTGGCCGTCCGTCAAGGGGTCGTTTTAACCATATCGGGCAGCACTGAACCCTGATATCACATGTGAAATACAGAATCTGTGTATCCTGATTCTGACGCTGTCTTAGGCTCATCCTCTTTGCGTGACTTTTCTTTTTTGTAGGATATTTTTCATAGCACTGTTTTCGTTTATGCGATTACAGGGTTTGGTTTAGGGGGGTGCTTGCTGCCCGCAGAGTATTCCAGAGAAGGTTGCTTCCGTATGTGAAAGTGATGGACAGTCGATCTGGTCCGCAATATTACTTCGTAAGCGTTTGATGTATGTCAAGGCAAACACTAGGGCTTCGTTTTAACGTGGTCCTTGGAATGAGAAAAAGAAAATAAAGTTCGCAAACCGTTGAGTCGAAATCTCGGATGGTTTCCCGTTGGTGCGGTGCGAAACGACCCGCGTTCTATAGGGAGGCTGATTGAAAAACCGAGCCCATACCAGCAGAGGTCGTGTGTAGCATGTCTCAAGTTGTATCATCATCAGTGCCAAACCCGTCGGCGGCTGCAGCCGGTCCGGCCGCTTGGAGCCGCCACGACACCACGTGGATGCTGGGCCTTTACGGGACGGCAATTGGTGCCGGAACCCTGTTTTTGCCCATCAATGCGGGTATTGGTGGGCTGTGGCCTCTTTTGCTGATGGCCATCATTGCCTTCCCGTTGACGTACTTCTCCCACCGGGGGCTTAATCGTTTTGTCATGTCCAGCCGTAGGCCGGGTTCTGACATTACGGAAGTTGTCGAGGAGCATTTTGGCAGCGCAGCCGGGAAGATTATTACCCTGCTGTACTTCCTGACCATTTACCCCATTTTGATGCTGTATAGCGTTGCTGTTACCAACACGGTTGAATCCTTTATGATCAACCAGCTTGGTTTGGCTGATTGGGTTCCGCACCGCGCTGTTCTGTCCCTGATCTTGATTTTGTCCTTGATGGCGATTGTTCGTCTGGGTGCGGAAATGATCGTCAAGGCCATGAGCCTGCTGGTGTATCCCTTTGTTGCAGCCCTGATGATTCTGGCTATTTACCTGATCCCTGAGTGGAGTTCTGCTGCCTTTGACAGTGCGGGAAGCTTTTCCGACGCCGTTTCTGGTGTAACATTCTGGAAGACCGTATGGCTGGCAATTCCGGTGATGGTGTTTTCTTTCAACCACTCGCCGATTATTTCTTCCTTCGCAGTTGATCAGCAGCGTTTGCATGGTGAGCACGCGGAACCAGCATCTAGCCGGGTTCTGTTCCGTGCCCATGCCATGATGGTCGTGTCTGTCATGTTCTTTGTGTTCAGCTGTGTGATGAGCCTGTCGCCGGCCGACTTGATGGCCGCGAAAGAGCAGAACATTTCTATTCTGTCCTACCTTGCAAATCATTTCTCGACGCCTGCTATTGCTTGGGCTGCGCCCTTGATTGCGATCATCGCCATCAGCAAGTCATTCCTGGGTCACTATATGGGCGCCAAGGAAGGCTTTAATGGCCTGATCCAGCAGGAACTGCGTCAGCGCGGGAAAGTGGTTTCCGGTTCTCTTCTTGATCGTTCTGCCGCTGTGTTCATGATCCTGAGCTGCTGGATGGCTGCAACGTTTAATCCCAGCATTATCGGCACCATCGAAAGTTTGGGTGGTCCGGTTATTGCGGCGTTGCTGTTCCTGATGCCGATGTATGCCATCGCCAAGGTTCCTTCGATGAAGAAGTACTCTGGCGCGTTCAGCAACATCTTTGTTGTTCTGATTGGGTTGATTGCCATGACTGCAATCTTCTTCGATCTGCTGTCCTGACCGAAAAGCGGGTCCGGCCGGAGAGAGCGGCCGGACCCTGTCAGGCGAAAGTTATCCGGGAGATTTTACTATGTTCAGTATGTCTGACATCTACAAGATAGGCGTCGGCCCATCCAGTTCGCATACAGTGGGCCCTATGCGCGCCGGCCATCAATTCCTGGGGGCTTTGAAGGAGACGGGGAAGTTTGTCCAGACGCGCAGGATCCATGTTGATTGTTATGGATCTCTCGCCCTGACGGGCAAGGGGCACTGTACAGATCATGCCATTATCATGGGGCTGTGTGGCAATCAGCCCGATACAGTCAATCCTGATCAGATACCGTCTGTTGTCGCGGATGTTGAGGCAACAGGGACGCTGAATCTGGGGCGAACCAAGCAGCGCGTAACGTTCAGCATGGACTTTCATCGCGCGAATTTGCCTCTGCATGAAAATGGTATGCAAATCCACGCTTATAGTGACGATGGACTGATTCTCTCCAAGACGTACTATTCCATCGGCGGTGGATTCATTGTCGAGGAAGAGCAGTTCAATCAAAGATCCTGTAGCGAAACACCGGTTCCACATCATTTCCTGTCAGCCGAAGACTTGCTGCGCATGTGCGAAGAAACGGGCCTGTCCATCTCGGCTTTGGTCATGGAGAACGAGAGAGCGTTCCATGATACCGACGAGCTGCGTTCCCACTTCCGCCGTGTGTGGCAGGTAATGAAGGGGTCCATGGAGCGCGGTATGCGCGTGGAGGGTAATCTCCCCGGTCCGATGAAAATTCCCCGGCGTGCTTCAGCTCTCCACAGAATGCTGACAACGTCCCTGAAAATGGCCAATGACCCCATGAACGTCATGGATTGGGTCAACATGTACGCCATGGCCATGTCGGAAGAGAATGCAGCGGGTGGGCAAGTTGTCACGTCCCCCACCAATGGGGCCTGTGGTGTTGTTCCGGCAGTTCTAGCGTATTACGATCACTTCATTCAGCCCTTGGACGAAGATACGACGCTGCGGTTCTTCCTGTCGTCTGGTGCTATTGGCTGCTTGTTCAAGCTGAACGCGTCCATATCTGGTGCTGAAGTCGGATGTCAGGGAGAGGTTGGGGTAGCGTGTTCCATGGCTGCTGCCGGGTTGACCGAGCTTTTGGGCGGAAGCCCGCAGCAGGTCTGTATGGCAGCCGAGATTGCGATGGAGCACAATCTGGGCCTTACCTGCGACCCGGTTGGTGGGCAGGTGCAGATTCCTTGCATTGAGCGTAATGCCATCGCAGCGGTCAAGGCGATCAACGCGGCGCGTATGGCTATGCACCGGATCAGCACACCCAAGGTTTCCCTCGATAAGGTTATTGCCGCGATGTACGAAACCGGCAAGGATATGGATCCCAAGTACCGGGAAACGTCCTGTGGTGGGTTGGCCTTGCAGGTGGCAGCCGAGGTGACGATGACACCGGGCGGGGCTGTGCGTTGGGTTGAAGACGCCGCCTGATACTTTCTTCTTTATTGTTCTGTGCTGGGCCGTGGCTGTTTCTGTCGCGGCCCAGCATTGTATGTATGCGCCACGACATGGTCCTTCCAATCAATTTGCCTCGGGGATAACCCCATGTTAACCATACGATCATTCTGCAGGGTGTCGCGCTGACGGAAACCCCATTCCTGTACACACATCCCGGGAAGGGCGCATCCCCGGGTTCTGGCTATTATGCGGAGAATCATGAGTAATATTCGGCGGGAGACAGTAACCTACGTTCACCACTGGACCGATCGCTTGTTCAGTTTCCGGACAACACGCGATCCGGGGTTCCGGTATATCAACGGACAGTTTACGATGATCGGGCTCCAGGTAGAGGGAAAGCCCCTTTTGCGGGCCTATTCTATGGTCAGCGCCAATTATGAGGACGAGCTCGAGTTTCTGTCGATCAAGGTTCCTGACGGACCGCTGACATCCCGTCTTCAGCACATAAAGGTTGGTGATATGGTTCTGGTCGGTACAAAGCCGGTCGGGACGTTGGTACAAGACAGCCTCTTGCCCGGTCGTCACCTGTATCTTTTGTCGACTGGTACGGGGCTTGCGCCGTTTATGAGTGTTATTCGTGACCCTGATGCCTATGAGCGTTATGAGAAGGTTATCCTTGTTCATGGGTGCCGGGAAGTGGCAGAGCTTGCCTATGCGGACTATATTACCCGCGAACTGCCGCAGCATGAATTCCTTGGGGATTTGGTCCGGGACAAGCTTCTTTACTATACGACCGTAACCCGCGAGCAGCACCCCGTTCAGGGACGTATTACGACCCTGATAGAGAGTGGACAGATGTTCAGCGATCTTGGATTGCCAGAGCCCAATGTCGAAGATGATCGTTTCATGTTGTGTGGGAGTCCGGCCATGTTGACGGATACGACCAAGTTGTTGGAAGACAGGGGCTTCCACGAGGGAGCATCCAATGACCCCCGTCAGTATGTTATTGAGAAGGCGTTTGTCGAGAAGTAGGACCCTTCTTGAGGTAACAGGCGGACACGAAATAAAAGGGCCGGAACAGCGATGTTCCGGCCCTTTTGCAGTGGATTGTACCCTTTAATGGGAAAGGTTGGCTCGTGCAGCCTCAAAGGCGGCCCTTACATCATCCGGGCGCACACCATCGCGGTTCATGACCGCCATGATCAGAGGATCGTCCAGAAGGGTTTCCAGATCTGGATCTTCCCATGCCATGGTACGGCGCTTGGCAAGAACATTGCTGCGCACGGAACGCAGAAAAGTGCGGCGGGCAGTATCAGAAATCAAAGATGGCATGGTCTCACCTCCCGGGAGCTGTGTGGAGAGTGCGGCCAAGGCACTTGGTCCATCCGGATTGCAGTGCACAAGTGACAACACGATAAAAAACCACCAATTCGTAAACATGTACCAAGGCGAAACAAGGGCAGGGCAAAAAAAACTTGTGAAAACCGTGAAAGAGGAGCGTGCTTTCTGCCGACTCCGCCAGACCTGCGAGCTTTCCTTAACGGTCTACCCAGGGATGATCTGTCTTCCTGTAACCCTCCGAACGACAGCTTGGACGGCATAAAACCCAAGCCAAATCCGGAGCAACAAACAGTACTGTTTCGTCAACACGTTGGCCAGAGAGGGAGGTGCCGCGCTTGTCCTGCCGGACATATCCACAGGCACACCCATGAGTATTCAGTATAGGAGTCCCGTTTCAGGGGTCAATGTGCCATAGAGGACTATCCAGTCATTTTTTATCAGCGGTCTTCCGGGCACTGAAACAATAAAAAATCTTGCCAGTTCTGCCTTGGACTCTTTATTGATAATGAAAATTATTATCAAATGAAATCCCTCACCCCGTCGAGGAGAGATCTGCATGTCTCCCATAAATCTGCCCAAGGACCTCTTGGCCCAGTCAGCCCCCCTTTCTTCCCGTCGTCCTCGCCTAGATGAAATTGCACCGCGTTGGCATTGCAGTATCGTTGGGACATGTCTGACGCTTGCAGATCTCAGGAAGCTTGCGGCAAAGCTTTCTGTGCACCTGGCGCCTGATATCAGCGATTATCGCCTGCACGGTGCCATCGTTCATCTGGCAGCCCAGAACAAGATACTGGGCAAGCAGGTGATGCGGATTCTGGACAAGCGCTATCAAGCGACAGTATCGCGCTTTATGAGAACGCGTGATGAAGGGGAGTTGTCTACCTTGTGGAACGAGGCCTTGGAGGGTGGCGATATCCCGGGGGCTTATTGGGCCTTGATGACTCACCCGCTGGATTGCAGCGATTTGCGTGAACGCGCCTATGGTGAGGTGCATATGCTGTCTCACTTGTCCGGGGCCGTGCAGCGGGCTGATATGCAGAAGATAGTACGTCTGGAGGCCTCTTTGGCCGAGCGCACGGCAGAAATTGGCCGTTTGCGTGCCTTGATGGCCCAGGCACGAGATGAACGTGATGAGGCGCGACGGAACATAGCCATTGCCAGTATTCAGCAGCGCCGGGTCGAAGATTTGGCATCACGGTTGGCTGATCTGGAAAGCGGGGACATTCTGCGTACGGCCGAAGAGGCCGCCCGTACGGCCCGCGCCGAGAGAGATGCCTTGGCCCGTCAGATTGAAGGGCTTCTGCGTCGTCTGGACCTGTTATCGGAACGAGAGTCGGGTGAGAAGGAGAGGAATCGAGCTCTGGAGGCTCGTGTTGTTGAGCTGGAGAATCGACTTCGTCAAGAAGGACCAAATTTACACGGGACTTGTGATGGAAACAGGGGGGAGGATGATATTGACCTGAAAAAGCAGAAAATCTTGTATGTTGGTGGAATAAGTCATGTCGCCCGTCACCTAGAAGACGTGGTCCGGTCCTGTAACGGGGAGTTCATCCATCACGATGGGGGGCTGGATGACGGCTGTCCACAGCTGGCTGGCGCTGTGTCGTGTGTGGACATGGTCTTTTGTCCTGTGACCTGCGTCAGCCATGAGGCGATGGTCCATATCAAGCGCAATTGCCGCAAAGCCTGTAAGCTTTTTGTTCCCTTGCCCAATCACAGTATTTCTACCTTTCGTCGGGTTTTGGGGCAGGTTCATGCTCGGATGGTGAGTTGATGATATACCTATGGGCTAAAAGCACCCGGGGATCAGGTTTGTTTTGTTACGGTCAAGTTGTGTCTCCATGTAAAGGCAAAACAGGTTTTTCTTGTTGCCTTCTAGGCCGACCGCCAAGATCAACGCCGGTGCATCCACGCAGTCCCGGTGGGGCATGGTTGGTCCTGGTTCCCGGCAGGAGAGATGGACATGCGATTCGCTGACCTTGGCATGACATTCAAAGTTCTGGCGGTGGTCGCTCTTATGGCCTTGGCCACGGTTGCTGCCGGTGGTTTGGCTGTCGTCCGCATGGCGGAGATTGATAATTCCTACTCTGACCTGCTTGTCCATGACACCAAAGTGCAGGTGCTTCTGGCGCGGGCCAATCAAAACCTGCTGAATGCCGGGCGTTTGGCCTATCGTCTGACGCAGGAAAGGGAGGATGCGGTCCTCAAGGGCATATCAGATGAGATCAACAACGACTTCAAGCTGTTCCGGGAGCGGACAGCAGAGGCCGCAAAGCTTCTTCCGGTTTATGCCCCCCGTATCACTGCCATCGTCGAGGAGTTTGCGGTCTACGAAGGCGCCCTTGTCGAGGCCCGCGACCTGATTGTTGCACGCAAGTTTGACGAGGGTTTAATCGTCCTTGTAGACAAGGCAACCCCACAGGGCCGTACTGTGCGTACGACGGTGGCGTCCTTGGTGGATAACGTTGATGTTGAGCTGCAGAAAAAGTCTGACAATCTGGGCGACAGTGCTGATGCGGCTATTGTTGGCACGATTGTCTTGATTATCGGCGGCCTGATCGTGGTTGTTCTGGTCGCTGTTGTTCTGGTCAAGACATCAATTTCCGGGCCAATGAACGGCTTGGCTTCGGTCATGGAAACCATTGCGGACGGTAATTTTGACACTGAAATACAGGGGCTGGATCGCAAGGACGAAATTGGGGTTATGGCCCGCAGTGTTGACATCTTCCGACAGAATGGCATCCGTATTCGTCAGATGGAGGCCGAGCAGGCCAACCAGAAGCGCCGTGCCGAGCAGGAAAAGAAGGTAGCAATGAATGCGCTGGCCGATCGTTTCGAATCGTCCGTGCAATCGATTGTCGAAACACTGTCTTCTGCTGCCACAGAGCTTCAGGCCAGTGCGGAATCCATGACGTCATTGGCTTCGATGTCTGCATCCCAAGGTAAGGTGGTGGCTGAAGCAGCAACGCAGGCTTCGTCCAACGTGCAGACCGTGGCATCGGCATCAGAAGAGCTTGCGGCATCTATTCAGGAGATTGTACGCCAAGTCTCCGACTCCAGCCAGATTACGGCAGATGCCGTTGATCAGACAGGTCGTAGCGGCGAGATTATCAAGGGGCTGGCCCAGTCTACCCAGCAGATTGGCGAAGTGGTTAACCTGATCAATGACATCGCCAGTCAAACCAACCTTCTGGCGTTGAACGCCACAATTGAAGCGGCCCGCGCCGGGGAAGCCGGCAAGGGCTTTGCTGTTGTTGCCAACGAGGTCAAGAGCTTGGCCAACCAGACGGCCCGGGCCACTGGCCAGATTTCCGAGCAGATCGGTGCCGTGCAGAACGCGACCCACGATGCAGTGGCGGCGATTGCCATGGTGATCGAGACCATCGGGCGCCTGAACCAGATTTCTGCAGCCATTGCCTCGGCCATGGAAGAACAGGATGCGGCCACTCGTGAGATTGCCCGCAACGTGGAAGAAGCCTCCAACGGTACGGGCGAGGTGACCAGAAACGTTCGCAGCATGAACGAGGCGTCCGGCGAGGTTGGTAATTCCGCAAGCCAAGTTCTATCTGCAGCCAAGGAGCTGGCGCAGCAGTCTGCGGCGCTGAAAACCGAGGTCACCCGCTTTGTCGAGGAAATCCGGACCGGGGGCTAGACTTCCAGTTACCTGATGCACAAAAGCGTTCATAAAACCCGCCGGCACGTAAAGGTTCCGGCGGGCTTCCTGTTTCTGGAGACACGTGTGTGGTCCAGTGCTTGGCAGATGTCATCCAGAATATCGACCGGCGTCTCCAGCCCGGCTGAGATTCGTATCAGTCCATCGGAGATCCCGTGTTCTGCCCGCTCTTCTGGCGTATAGGCAGAATGGGTCATGCTGGCCGGGTGTTGCACCAGCGTTTCTGGATCGCCAAGGCTGACTGCGCAGGTCACCAAGCGCAGGGCATTGATGAAAGCCAGACCGGCGGACATTCCCCCATGCAGCTCGAAAGCAACCATGCCGCCATAGCCCCCGGTCATCTGCCGCTGTGCTAGATCGTGTGAGGGGTTGCTGTCCAGTCCAGGATACATGACGGTGTGGACAGCTGGGTGTTGTTCCAGAAGTTGTGCGATGGCCGCAGCTGTAGAGCAGTGCCGGGCCATCCGTAGCTCCAGTGTTTTCAGCCCGCGCAGGATCTGGCTGGCATCAAACGGAGACAGCACTGCCCCGGTCATGTCTTTCAATCCTGTTGCGCGAATAGCAGCAACCATATCACTCGTCCCCAAAACGGCCCCAGCGGTCAGATCGCCGTGCCCACCTAGGTACTTGGTGGCGGAGTGCACAACCAGATTAGCTCCCATCTCGGCCGGGCGCTGGATAACGCTGGCTCCATAGGTGTTGTCGACAACAGTTACAGCCCCGGCATGGCGGGCTATAGCCGATACGGCGGCAATATCGATCAGGCGCATATTGGGATTGGCCGGAGTCTCGAAATACACAATGGCGGTATCTGGCCCGATAGCGGCGGGCAGCGCTTTCGGATTGGTCAAATCCACATGGGTAATCTTGACCCCGAACCGGGCCAGCCCATGGTGCAGAAGGGCAAATGTGCAGCCGTACAGGGTTTGGTCAACGATAATTTCCTGCCCGGGCGACAGCAGGGTCCACAGGGTGGCGGCAATGGCCCCCATGCCAGATCCGGTGACAAGGGCTGCCTCGGTTCCCTCCAGTGTAGCCAGTCGTGTTTCCAGCAGCGCCAGTGTCGGGTTCCCCAGACGGGTGTAGACAAACCCGGCATCATGCCCGGCAAAGCGTTCCCCTCCGGTCTGGGCATCGGGAAAGGCAAAGGTGGATGTCATGTAAACCGGCGGCACCAAGGAGCCCTGATGGCTGTGTGGATCATAGCCCGCATGAATGGCCCGGGTGGCAAACCCGGCCTGTTTTGTATCTGACATGGTACGTCCCCTGTATTGTTTATTTTGTTGTTGCCCCTTTGCCGCTGGACCCTTCACAACAGGTCCGAAACGATCGTGCACAGGGTATGTCTGGTTTTTGTTTGCGGCAATGTAAATGTGTCTTTTTCACGGTACCGGGATATCACGGTGACGCCTTGGATACATCTGGCAGAGGCTGCTGCAGGAGTGTGGGCCATGCGGTATCCCACCCGTGGGAATGATCCAGGCCGGGAACCACGACCTTGACAGCCGCCGCCCCGGCGCGGCGCACAAAGGCATCGGCTAGGAACGGGGGAACAGTGCGGTCATGCTCCCCGACAAAGTGGATCTGCGGCACAGAGCGTGTGCGCGCAGCCTCCGTAACAGCATCGACGGACTCGGTCATGGAGGAAACCCGGTGATGCCGGACAAAGGCCCCGGAATCTAGGTTGCCGGCCACGGTGCGCAAAGCCGCCACATCACTCCGGCGTGCGGTCAGTATGGCGGCAATCCCCCCCCCGCCGGAATAGCCGACCAGCTCCACCGTTGTTGCCCCGGCCCGCTTGCGCAAGGCCGTCACGGCGGTATCTACAGCCTCTATGACGGTAGGAGCCATGCGGGCATGGGTCCAGTACGACCGGTCGCATGCTGTTTCCGGCCGGGCCAGCATGCTGTATTGGCACGGACGCGCCAGCCACGCCACGTTGGGCGCCGGATCACGGGTTGCCAGCCATAACGCCACCGGGCGGTGCGGCGTGGGATCGGGCGAAGGCCGGGTGCGGGTGACCCAAGCAAAGCCATCGCCTTCTATATAAAGCCGCAGCGGTTGTCCCGGGGCCTGTATTCGTACCTGAGCCAACAGGGTAAATGGCCCGCTGTCCAGCCATTGCGGCTGCATACCCTGTGCCCGGCCTGTCGCCAGCGCCGAATCGAGACGATCCCCCAAAGGCCCGCCCCCGCACCCGGCCAGTCCCACCATCACCAGAACGGCCAGCCAGCGATGCAGGCCCATGGCACGGATGCACCGGGATACGGGCGTTTTCGCGGGGGGTGTCATGGGCTTGGGCTCCGTAATCAAGGGTGGCGTGGCTTGTGTACACCACTCGGGGAAAGGCGTCATGGCAAACGTGTTTTTGCGTTTCAACCATGAATATAGATTCCGGTGAATGGCAATCATGACATTCACCGTGCTGTGGCATCTGCGTAACAGGGGGGCAACGAAAAAGTGCAGTTTGTGCAGATGGCAATTATGTAGTTAAAAAAGCAAATAAAATCAGCATGATAGGTGTGTTTTGCATGTTGACCCATGGCCGGAACGTATTATCAAGAGAGTCCGGCGCGCAGGCAGGGAACCCCATAACCTCAGGTGTCCATGTCCGGTGCGTGTGGTTGGCATCAACACAACACAGGAAGAGAACCGATCGTGTTACAAAAACGTAAGCATCTTTTGGCAACAACGGCGCTGGCCGCAGTTGTTATGGCAATTCCCGGCGTGGCAGGGGCAACCTCGTCGGCAGCACCGGCACCGGCGGAAGTGGTCGTACAAAACGGCGGCTACGTTGCCGAAGGTAAGGTTGGCAAAGGCGGTGGCGTCATTGTAAATGGTGTTGCTGCAAACCCTCAGGGTCTGATCAAGGCGTCGGATATTGCGGCCGATGGGAAATACCACGCCTTGAATGCAATACTTGCCACACCTCTTGCAACGGGTGCGACTGCTACGCCGACCAAGCTCATGGAGCAGATCTCTGAGATTGCCGGTGCAGGTGTTACTGATGCGTTGATCAACGCATTGAGCACAGAATTGGCCAAAGAGACTCCCGATTTTGCTGCAATATCTAGTGCCGCAAAGGCGTTGTTTGGTGGCGGTAAGATTGATGCCAGCAAGCTAGCTTCTGGTTTCAATGACCTCAACGCTTATTTTTCAGCTGATGCTGCTGGCAAAGAAAAAGCACAGGCACTGCTGAAGGCATGGCAATTGAGGCAAGAGCTTCTGACAGAAGCAAAGCGGCATGACAACATTGTTGCCAGCATTGGTACGGCAGACAAGCCAGAGCCGTTCGCTGTTCTGAACGCTGACAAGGCTAATATCACCGTTGACGAGACCCATACCGACGTATTGACCATGAATGCCGGAAAGACCTTTACGGCACAGTCCGGTCGGACCGAAGCAAAGGCCGTGGTGATCAATGGTGAAGGCAGCCATGTTATCGGTAAGAGCTCCGCTGGCGCGGTTGGTGGCTTCGACCTTGGCAATGTCTCCACCACCAAGAACGGCCAAGGCAAGCTGGAATTGCACGCTGCTGCAGATACCGTGGATGGTGGCAAGGTAACGAAAAAAGGCGGCGCCGTTGGCAACATCGGTACCTCCGGCAAGCGTTTTGCTGATGTCACCATCAACGCAACCGAAACCAATGCCGTTGCAACCGGTGGCGATGTTTATGCCAAAAAGCTGACCCTGAATGCTCGAGATGCACGTACCTCCAGCGGTTCAGGTGATTCTGTGACATACCGCGGCAATGCGATCAATCTGGGTTACGTTGGCGCAGAAGCCTTGCTACTTGATGGAGAGGGTACCACTAGCATTGGTGGCCGCGCTGATAAAGTCAAAGGCTTCAACATTGGCAAAGTCGAAACTAAGGCCAATGATAAGGGCGTTCTACGTCTGTATGCTACCGAAGGATCCAGAATCGGACAAATCGGTACGAAGACCCATGCCCTGAAAGAAGTCTGGTTGCAGGAAGGATTGCTTGCTCTTGGTTCCGGCGAAGTGCATGCAAATAATATGCACTTGGAAGCAGGCACAGCGCTGTGGCTCGATGGGTACACCAAGATCAATGGCTCACTGCATGCCCCGGCAATGAATGACGCAACCAAGAAAACAGGCACACTGAAGGATGGTAGCGAGTATTCATACTGGACGTCAGAAATCATTGTTTCGCAGAAAGCTATCGATGCAGTTAAGAAAGATGGCAAAGCCGTCTTGGAAGTAGTATCTCTGGGGGGCTTTACAGCTGATAGCCAAGAAAAGAAAATATCTGCAATCGTTCCTCGTGTTGAGAACACGGTCCTGGAAGGAAAGTTCAAGTCTTTAAAGATCAATACGCCTCCAGCTGCACTGAGTGCCAACGACAAAATGTTTGTTGAGGAAACGTTCGGTCGTGACTATGGTACCGCCTTGGCTCGGATCGAGAGTATCGTTTCTGACGATAGAACGTTGATCACAACAACAGTTGCTCCGCGCAGCGACAGTGAGATTGCCCGCAGGTTGTCGGTCAGTACCGATGAAGCCAAGGCTATCAAGGCTGTGGTTCGTTCATTGGGGGGTGATGCCGAAGCTCGTGCAGCCCTGAATGTGGCTCTGGAAAAGAACAGCGATGCCGGAAATGCCGCCCGTCAGTCGGCTGTATCCACGGTCTCCCAGGCCAACCAGGCTATCAACACCGCGTCCCGCGCTGCGGCTGATGCCGTTGCATCCCGTTTGGCATCGGCCCGTACCGGTAACGATGTGGCCGGTCTGCAGCAAACCGGTACCGCCGCTGGTGACAGCACCCTGCGCAACGGCGCCTGGGTCAAGGCCGCAGGCAGCACCGCATCTCAGAAGTCCCGTGGCGGTGTGGCTGGAAACAGCACCAACAGCTATGGGATGACCATTGGTATGGACAACATGGTTGCCGACGACGTGCGCGTTGGTCTGGCCCTCAGCACATCCAAGTCCGACATGAAGGGCAAGGGTGCCAGCCAGACAAAGACCGATGTTACATCCTACCAGGTTGCCCTGTACGGTTCGTATGAGCCAGAGGGTTTCTTCGTTGAAGGTCAGCTGGCTTATGCCCAGAATAGCGTGAAGACCTCGCGCCAGGTTACCATTGGTGGTCTGGACCGGACCGCCAAAGGCAAGTACGACGCCAACCAGTACTCTGCCTCTGTCGCCGCCGGATCTCCACTGCACCGTGGTGCCGTGACTCTGACCCCTAAAGCAGGTCTGTCCTACACCTATACCGATCCTTCCAAGTACACGGAAACCGGTGCCGGTGCGTTCAACATGACTGTTGATCCTTCGGCAACCAGCATTCTGGAAGGAAGCTTGGGTGGTTCGCTGGCCTATGAACACAAAACCCTGCGCGGTTCTGTCGTTCGTCCGGAACTGCGTGCTGCTGCGCTGTATGACTTCATCGGTGATGATGCTACCAGCACCGGTAAGTACTCCGGCGATACAACCCTGTTCAACACCTCTGGCCTGAAGCGGTCCCGGTTCGGTGGCACCATTGGTGCCGGCTTGGGCTACACCACGGCCGATGGCGTGTGGGAAGTTCGTGCGGACTATGACGCAGAAATGCGGTCTGGCTATGTCGGTCACAACGGCATGCTGACGGGTCGTGTCAACTTCTGATCCCCTGTAGTGTTGGCTGGGTGTATTGTGTACATCCAACCACGCTATCTGGCAGAGCCCCTCGCTTCGGCGGGGGGTTTTGCGTTATCATACAAAGTTCGCTACCCATGCTGACATTAATGAAGAGGGGCCTCTCTGCGTAAGCCGTTTGGCAGGTACTTCACGATCCTTTATGGGTGCAAGGCAGTTTTGTGTTATACCCATTCGTATAGATCAACAGATACAGAAGGACATGTGGTACATCCTCCACGGCGCGTGCCGCAGGGTGGGGGGGCGGTGATGCGGCGGGCTTTTCCCTTTGCGATCCATCGTTCGATCAGGGGTTCTACGGCTTCCTCGGTACTGTTGACATGCGCGGCAATATCGGCTGCAGACAAGGGGCCATAGGTTTGCAGGCAGTGCCGTATGGCAAACAAGCTGTTCATGCTGTTCTCTGTTTCCGGAGTCTGTTCAGTCTGATTCCAGACAGAATCCCTATAGCCAGCATCAGGCTTATACCTGTGGCGATTACAGGGTATCCCGATTTTATGACCAAGGTTCCGCCTTGGTAGATCGCGACAGCGGATAGCCAAGCCAGTGCCGTTGTCCATATGGCAGAGAACAACATCCAGCGCATGCCAATTTCCTGTCGGATAGCACCGAGGGTCGCTACGCATGGGCTGTAGAGCAGAACCAGCACCATATAGGCCAAGGCTGCTGGTGGGCTGCTGAACCTTCGTGCCAGTTCTTGTGTCAGGGGTGTTTCCTGGTGATCCGGATTATCTTCAACCGACCCAAGCCCTGTTAGGGCCATTATGTTTGTGGGGATGGTAGCGAAAGCATCAGTAAGCGCTTCAAGGAGTGAAGCCGTTGAGTTCGCTGCGTTCTCATCATCGTGCGTAGAGACATACAGGCTGTCCAGTGTGGCGATAATGGCCTCCTTTGCGAATAGGCCGGTTACCAGCCCAACTGCAGCGGGCCAGTTGTCATCATTAATACCAAGAGGCTCGAGCGCAGGGATCAGGGCACGGCTTGTTGATGCCAGGATAGAATTCTGCCTGTCTGCAATATCAAATGTTCCGTCCGTACCTGTTGATGCCAAGAGGGATAGAACTGTCACAACCGGAACAATAATCTGACCGGCCCGGAAGACAAAACCGGCAAGTCGTTGTCGTGTTTGCAGCATGATTGTTCGTCCCGAAGGAACATGCCACGGGGGTAATTCCATAACGAAGGGGAGCGACCCTCCCCCTAGGAATGTGTGTTTGAGGACAAGCCCAGTGCCTACAGCAGCCATAAGACCCAGAATGTAAAGACCAAACACCACGTTCTGGCCGTTTTCAGGGAAGAAAGCGGCTGCAAAAAGCGCAAAAACGGGCAATCTGGCCCCACATGACATGAAAGGGGCCATCATGGATGTCAGAATTCTTTCGCGCCGATGTTCCAAAGTTCGGGTTGCCATGATCGCCGGGACATTACAGCCAAACCCGACAATCAGGGGGACAAAAGCCTTTCCGGGTAGGCCAAGGCTGCGTATGGCCCGATCGGCAACAAACGCTGCGCGAGCCATATAGCCCGAATCTTCCAAGGCAGACAGGAAGAGAAACAGAAAGCCGATAATAGGAATAAACGTGCAAACGGTTTGCATGCCTTGGCCGACAGCCTTCACTACGGCAGCAAGCCATGGGGGGGCAGCGGCCGCTTCCAGAAGGCGGGACGGAGCATCAACTAGCAAAGCACCTGCTGCTAGGTCAAAGGCGTCGATGAATGCCCCGCCCAGCGTGATGGTCAGCAGGAACATCAGATACATAACGGCCAGAAAGATGGGGATTCCCGCAAATTTGCTCAGAACGAGGGAATCAAGTCTCCCTGTCGTGCGTGCCGTTTCCATGGGGGTCTTTTTGCAGCAATCAGCCAGAATCGTGCCAATAAAGGTGTAACGTCCTTCGGCAATCAGGATATCTGCGTCTTCGCCGCTGTTTGTGCTGATGTTGTTACGGGCTTCTTCTGCAGCGTTAATCCCCGCAGCATCCGTCAAGGTTTCGGCCAGGTTATCACCTTCAATTAGGCGTAGCGCCGCCCATGTGGGGTCAATACCAGCCATTGTGGCTTTTTCGCTGACGAAGGGAACAAGCGCCCGAATGGCTTCAATAATACTTGCGTGATGGTCCGGGCGTCGCTTTGTTTCGTTTGCGGCCTTTATTGCTGTCTCCAGCGTTGTCCTGAGTTGCTCCAGTCCACGGGAGCGGGAGGCGATCAAAGGGATAACCGGGCATCCTAGGCTTGTGGACAGCTGCTGATGGTCAATGGTGATTCCCTTGCTCTCTGCCACATCCATCATGTTGATCGCTAGAATAAGGGGGACACCCATTTCCAGAATCTGTGTGGTCAGGTAAAGGTTCCGCTCCAGCGCCGAGGCATCCAGCACATTGATAATCAAGGCGGGCTTGTCAAGCAGCAGGGTATCACGGGCAATTCGTTCATCCTCGCTGCCGGTATCCGGCCCACCCAGCATGTAGGTTCCTGGCAGGTCTACAAGTGTGACGCAGCGTCCGTTCGGTAATTTTATGGTGCCCGTTTTTTTCTCGATGGTCACGCCGGGCCAGTTGCCAACGTGTTGCCGCGACCCTGTCAATGCATTGAAAAGCGTTGTTTTTCCGCAATTTGGGTTGCCGGCCAGTGCAATGTGCAGGGTCATGGTGACAGGACCTCCACGGCGACAATACTGGCTTCAGAACGGCGTATGGTAAGACTGCAACCCCGTACATGCAGCTCTAAGGGGTCTCCCAATGGGGCGACCCGTGTGATTGTAAAGCAGGTCCCCGGTGTCAGGCCCATGGCCAACAGGCGTTGCCGGTATCCGGCACTCCCCCCCTGTAATCCGATGACACGTGCTGCTTGTCCGGGGTATAGATCCTGAAGAGTCATATCTGCCATGGTTCTGTTGTTCGGGTATCGGTTTCTGGCAATGGGCCGCGGGAGTGCGGGGCTGCTGCAACTTGATCTGATTTTCATATGCTATCTGTCAATATGATGAATTGATCTGTCTCAACTTAAAACGCGGACGTGGCCCTGATTACGTTTTGTTCTGGCTATTAAAGGATGCTTTGCATGATGGATTCCTGGTTGCCCGACCTGATCTGGGATGCGCATGTCTGCTTGCCCCTTGATACGCGGGCACCTTTGTCTCTCTTGGACAGTCATGTTCGCGGTGGGGCCGGGTTTGTCTCTGTCAATGTTGGCATGGATATGAACCAGATCTCTCAGATTATGCGTGTCTTGGCCGCCTTCCGGGCCAAAATCGCGGAATCTCCCGACCGCTGGTCCCTTGTTCGTACGGTGGCGGACATTGATGTTGCACGGTCCATGGGGGCCCTTGCTATAGCCTTTGATCTTGAAGGCTCGTTGATGCTTCAGGATATGCCCGAGATGCTGGAGGTCTTTTCAGCTCTGGGAGTACGCCAGATTCACTTTGCCTATAACCGTAACAACAGTGTTTCTGGGGGATGCCATGACGATGACATGCCCCTGACCGCGCTGGGGCGCCGTATGGTGAGGGCTGTGCATGATAATGGAATGATCATGGACTGTTCGCATATGGGGCGCCGTTCTGCCCTTGATGTTATGGGGGTCGCGCAGCGTCCTGTTGTTTTCAGCCATACCAATCCCCGTGCCTTGTGTGGGCATGAGCGCTGTATTGATGATGATCTGATTCGTGCCTGTGCCCAGACCGGTGGGGTGGTCGGATTATCCGGATTGAATCGTTTTTTTGGCATTAAGACGGATGTGCAGGACGAGGATATGATCCGTCATATTGATCATGTTGTTGCTGTGGCAGGCATAGATCACGTCGGGATTGGCCTAGATGTCATGCACGAACTACCCGGAATGACAGACTTTCCCGATGGCGTTGACCGGGGATACTGGTGGCCGGTTGAGCGCGGATACACGCCTGGTTATCCGGTCAAGGTCTATGCCCCCGAGAACCTGTCACGTCTTGCCCGTTCTTTGCTTGTGCATGGTTACAAGCGGGATGATGTCGGCAAAATTATGGGGGGAAACTTCAGGCGGGTTGCCAAAGAAGCGTGGGGAAGCGCCAGTGTCTGACCCGGGCGTTTCAAGTACCTGTTATGACTGATAGGTGGTGGCTGGGGTGCCAGGATTCGAACCTGGGAATGGCGGTACCAAAAACCGCTGCCTTACCGCTTGGCTACACCCCAACAGACAAGGTAGAGACTACCCTGCGCGAGAGGGCGGCACCATAAGGTATTCTTCTGACCTGTGCAACAGTCTTTTGTGCACACGCCAACACTTTGGGTCACAACGTACATCTGGTGCGCAAAGGCTATTTTAGGCTTGATGGTACAGCATGATATAGCGCTATTTTCGGTGTTATTGTCTGCTCTGTTGATGATCCGCGGGGTTATTGTGCATATACGAACAGGAGAGCTAGGTGATGTATGCGCGGCAACAGATGTGCTGCGGCGTTCTATTGTAGAGCTGTGCCAGGCGGATCACGGAGGAAGCCCTGAGCGGATAGCGCTCTGGCTTGCCAATAAGACCCCCGAAACGGTTGCTCTCTGGATTGATTCTGAGAGCCTCAGATTCGTTGTTGCAGAAGATGCCAACTGTGTTGTGGGTGTTGGCGCTGCCAGTGTGGATGGTGAGATTCTTCTTAACTACGTCGATCCTCGTTGCCGGTTCCAGGGGATTAGCCGGGCTGTCTTATCCCATCTTGAGGCATGGATATCCGGGCGGGCGTATTCCACCGTCATGCTGACAAGTACCAAGACAGCGCTGCCATTTTATCTGGCTGCTGGGTACAGAAAGAGTGGGCCTGTCGATGTCTGGCAGGGTATGCCGGGCTACCCTCTTGGCAAGCCGTTGTTGCGCTTACCCTCGGAAACCGCCACGGTTGATGTGATGACGAAGGATTAGATCCCGGTGAACGAGACGGGTGAGTCCGCCAGCCCGAACGGGTCAACCGTATGCAGAGCCGGGGCGGCTGCAACCCACCATGCAGGCTTGGCTGTACGCAAGGCTTTGGCCGCTGTCCGGGCTTCATACTCTGTAGAGAAGAGTGCCCAGCACGTTGCTCCACTGCCGGACATTCTGGCAAGCAGGCACGACGGCAGAGCCGTCAGAAGGGCTAGGCACTCTCCGATAACCGGTTCTAGGCTTATGGCTGCGGCGGTCAGGTCGTTGCGTCCTTTACGCAGTTGCACTGCCATATCCTCAGCGGAGCGGGGTGTATCGGTCAGCCGAATCGGAGGGAGAAAGTCACCGGCATGGGCCCGGAAAACCAGAGGTGTGGAGACTTCTACGCCCGGATTTGCAAGCACCAGCCAGAATCCGGGCAGGGGAGGGGCTTCATGCAGGATGTCGCCAATCCCTTCCATGATTGTTGAACGTCCCTGCAGGCACACCGGAACATCGGCACCCAAACCAAGAGCCAATTCATGCAAGGCCGCTTTTGTGGGGTAGAAGGACCACAAGCGTATCAGGCCATGCAGGACCGCTGCGGCATCGGCGCTGCCTCCACCTATCCCCGCAGAAACGGGGATGTTTTTTTCCAGAACCACCCGCACGCCATCCTTACGTCCCGCAAGAGCAGCCATGCGCCGTGCGGCTCGCAGGGCGATGTTGTCTACTGGATTCAAGGCATCCAGATTGTGGGCTTGGGGTCCCTCAATAACCAATGAAAATGTGTCGGCCGGTTCCAGTGTGATGCGGTCCAGAATGCCTGCAAACACCACAAGGCTTTCCAGTATATGATAACCATCGTCGCGACGTGCCGTAAGGTGCAAGGTCAAATTGACCTTGGCTGGGGCTGCAACGCACACTGTCTTTTCAGAAGTGGTCATGTCCTGTCCTTGGCGGTGCCGTCTCTTTTCATTCTTCGGGTGGTGCGAAGATATTACTGCGGTGATGTGCCTTCACGGCTCTTGGCGTGTTTGTCCAGTTTCTGCGTGATGCTTTGTGCTATTGCGTCTTCCGGCTTCAGGCTCAAGGCCCGCTTCCACTGAAAAATAGCTTCCCGCGTGCGCCCTGTTTTCCAGTATGCATCGCCAAGATGATCATTGATGGTTGGATCAGCTGGCTCCAGTTCGACAGCTTGTTCCAGATAGGCAATTGCGCCCTGATAGTCCCCCAGAAGGTACAGGGCCCACCCTAGGCTGTCGACGATGAAGCCATCATCCGGGCGCTGGGCAACAGCCTGTTCAATCATGGCTTTGCCACGTTCCAGATGTAGGCCGCGGTCGATCCATGAATAGCCAAGATAGTTCAGGATCATCGGGTGGTCCGGCTGTTGCTCCAAGGCCAGAAGCAAGTGTTTTTCTGCCTCATCCCACTGCCCGTTGCGTTCTAGGGCCATGCCTAGGCTGTAGTGGGCCGACCACGTCGGCATGGTTGTTCCTTTCAGCCGCTCCAGGCCAGAGCGATATGCCGATATGGCTGCCGACCAGCGATTTTGCCGTCGCTCCAAATCGCCCAGAAGCATCAAGGGTTCAGGGGTTTCCGGATGCATGTCCGAGAGAGTGTTCAAGACGTTGCGGGCTTTATCAGGAAGGCCGTCCTGCTCAAACGCTTCAGCCATTTTAAGGCGGGCCGGCCAGAATAGGGGGGTGTCTTTTGTAATGCTGCCAAGGATGTGGGCCGCTTCTTTCCAGCGCCGCTGTTCATACAAAACATCTCCGATCATCAGCTGTGCATAGCTGAAATCGGGCCTTGCGATCAGGGCCATGCGAGAGAAGACCAGAACGGCATCCCATGCTTTTTCCTGCACAATGGAAGAGGCGGTGCCATACAGGGCTTCGGACAGTCCATCAGATGCAGAGCGAACAGGTCTGTCCTGTCCTTTGCTTGAACGGAACTCCGCCAATGCGGCGTCGACAAGAACGGAAGACATGTGTTCCCGTCTGTAGCGTTCAAAAAGCTCCAGCGCAGCTTCAGTCTTGCCATTCCGGTGCAGATAGGCGGCTATAATCTGGGCAGCCCGCAGGGACAGTGATGACCCATCCAGAACTTTCTCGTACCAGTAGCCAGCTTCGGCATCCCGGCCTGCCGTATCGAGGATCAAGCCCGCGTGAAAATCGTGCAGCGGTACAAGCTGTCGCTGTTGACGCATGGGCCTGAGCGTTTCCAGTGCTTGGTCGTGTTGCCCCGACCCGGCAAGGATCCACGCTCGCATAAGCGGAACCACAAAGCTGTTCAGGCCTTGTGCCTTCAGGGGTGCGAGAATCTGCTGCGCATCATGCCAGCGCTCCTCATGGGCAGCCCCCGTTGCGACCACAAGCGGGGCAAGCGTGTTCCCTTTGTCATGTGGTAATGTTGCAGCGGCCAAGGCAATGGCATTCTTGCTTTGGCCTGAAACCAGCATGTAATACCATGTGCGGCGCGCCAGCTCTATGTTGGCGGGATTATGCAGAAGGGCACCCTGATAGTAAGTGGCTGCGGCAGTGCTGTCATGTTCCACTTGTGCCTGACGTCCGGCCAGATACTGCCCGAAAGCAGACGACAAGGGCGGGGGGCGATCCTGAAGATCGGATGCAAGACTGACCCTGCCGTATTCCGAGACCGGACCACACGATGCAAGCATGAGGGCTACTCCGGATACCCAGAGGGTGGCTGCTCGAGGCAGCACGCGGGTCAGGCTGCGCCGGCGGGGCCATCTGCCACAAGTCTTGTATGAAAGCATATCCAATCGCTTCAGCCTGTTTGTACCTGCGCCCTGTTTTCACATATTCGGGTAATTGGGCCCGTCACCCCCTTGTGGAACAATCCAGTTGATGTTCCCGGAGGGATCTTTGATATCACATGTTTTACAGTGTACACAGTTTTGTGCGTTGATCTGAAGGCGGTCTTTCCCGGTTGTTGGGTCAGAAACAAATTCATAGACTCCGGCGGGACAGAATCGTGCTTCAGGCCCTGCATAGATCTTCAGATTTACGGAAACAGGCAGTGTTGGATCCTTCAGGGTCAGGTGGCAGGGCTGGTTCTCGGCGTGGTTGGTTGAGGACAGAAAGACTGAGGACAGCCGGTCAAATGTAATGACGCCATCTGGTTTGGGGTACTGGATCACGGGGACAGCACAGGCCGGCTTCAGGCAGGCATGGTCGGCGTGGTTGTGGAATGTCCAGGGTTCTTTGCCCCTGAACACATAGGTTGCCAGTGCAGAATAGATCAAGCCGCCCCAGAGACCCTTGTGGAAAGATGGGCGGATATTGCGGGCCTTGTGTAATTCCGGCCACACCCACGAGGCTTTCATCATATGACCGTAAGCGCTGACTTCATCCCGGCATGATGCACCGTTTGACAGGGCTTCGAAGACAGCCTCTGCGGCAACCATGCCGGATTTCATGGCAGTATGGGTTCCCTTGATCTTCGGGACATTCAGGAAGCCTGCCGAGCAGCCGATCAGGGTCCCGCCGGGAAATGTCAGTTTCGGGATCGACTGGAAGCCCCCTTCATTAATTGCCCTAGCGCCATAGGCAACCCGTCGACCTTTTTCAAGCAGTGGTCTGACGGACGGATGGGTCTTGAAACGCTGGAACTCATCAAAAGGAGACAGGTATGGGTTGGAGTAATCAAGGGCAACGACAAAACCGATGGCGATCTGGTTGTTTTCCATATGATAAAGGAATGATCCACCATAGGTGTCGGCCCGCATTGGCCAGCCAATGGTATGAACAATCCGCCCCGGGCGGTGTACAGATGGGTCTACCTCCCATATCTCCTTGATCCCGATCCCGTATGTTTGGGGGTCACAGTCCTTGCGTAGATCAAAGCGTTCCATCAGCTCCTTGGCCAGCGAGCCGCGTACGCCTTCTGCAAACAGGGTTTGACGGGCAACAAGCTCCATGCCGGGCTGGAACTGGTCTGTTGGCTCCCCATTGCGGTCTCGCCCCATATCCCCTGTTGCCACACCACGCACCGCGCCGGTTTCATCGTACAGAATCTCTGCTCCTGCGAATCCTGGATAGATTTCTACACCGGCCTCTTCGGCCTGCTCTGCCAGCCACCGGCAAAGGTTGCCCAAGGAAACGATGTAGTTGCCATGATTATGCATCTGCGGTGGTGTGGGCAGGCGGAAGGCCCTTTTTTCTGTCAGAAACAGAAAATTGTCGTCCGTTGCCGGTGTTCTCAGGGGGGCGTCCTTGACCTTCCAGTTTGGAATCAACTCGTCCAGGGCACGCGTTTCAATGACCGCACCAGACAGAATATGGGCTCCGATTTCCGATCCCTTTTCAATAACGCATACTGACAGTTCCCGCCCTTCCGCGGCAGCCAGTTGCTTGAGCCGGATTGATGCGCTGAGTCCGGCGGGGCCACCGCCAACGATAACCACATCAAACTCCATGGACTCCCGCTTCATCGGTCATTCCCCTGTCTTGTCACGCGGCTGTATCAAGCGGCAAGCATACGGGGGCAAGAGCTTGCAGGAAAGGGATTATATGGAAAGAGGGGGAGGGTCGTGTACGGAGAAGTGACGATCCGGGAAAGTCTGTGCTATGGTCTGGGCCATGATCGAGAATACACAGTGTACCCCGGATGTACTGTCGGGACCGGCTCTCTTGCGTTGGTATCTTGACGCCGGCGTCGACGAGGTTGTTGGCGAACAGCCGCAAGATCGCTTTGCCTTGTCCAGTCCGGCTGTTGATGCTGCTCCTGTGCAGCCTGTCTCCCCGTTGTCGGAAGGTGTGAGTCTGCCGGCACCGACTGCTGTCCCCCGCAGTCATTCTGTTGCGTCTTCCTCCTTGCAGGATGAGCCGGCAGCGGCGCGGTTTGGTGCAACGCGTGCTGCTGCAGAATGTTTGGATCTTGAAACTTTGCGTGCCGCTGTCGAGGCTTTTGAAGGATGCCCTCTGAAGGTGACGGCTTCACGGACTGTTTTTGCTGATGGCAATCCGGATTCAGACCTGATGGTTGTTGGCGAGGCACCGGGACGGGATGAAGACCGGGAAGGCAAACCGTTTGTCGGGGTTAGTGGCCAACTTCTGGATCGCATGCTTTCCAGCATTGGTCTTGATCGTCGTTCTTATTATATCACCAACCTGTTGCCGTGGCGTCCGCCGGGGAATCGTGCGCCTACAGATGCTGAAGTTGCTGTCTGTCTTCCCTTCCTTGTCCGTCATATTGAGTTGGTACAGCCAAAGGTTCTTCTTCTGGTCGGGGGATTGGCGGCCAAGAACCTTTTCGCGCGTACGGAAGGTATTACCCGTTTGCGGGGGCATTGGCGATCTTGGTCAAGCCCGGGGCTTTCCACTCCGGTTCCTGCACTGGCTACTTTTCATCCTGCATATTTGTTGCGTAACGCGGCTCACAAGCGCCAGGCATGGCGTGACCTTCTGGAAATCAAGCTGAAGCTGGGATCGCTCGCGTCCTTGTGATCGTGTCACTTGTTTCCTTCACCTTGTTGCCAAGCCACCCCACGCGTATAAGCAGGTTGGCGGCGATAGCGGAGTGATATCTGATGATCCAGCCCATTGGGTGTGCAGGGTGTGGTGTGGTTGTTCTGCTGCGCCAGTGGGCAGGGGGAATTGTTTTATTTCTGCTGTGCTTGTTCTTTTCAGGGCTTCCAGCTTGCGCTTTTTCCTCCCCCGATCCCGGTGATGACGGAGTGCTGCATGTTGGTATTGCCAATGTGTTGTCGGCACCGGATGTTGAACGTTACCAGCGTATTTTTTCCCTTCAGGATCAAGGTCTTTTTGCCGCCGCAGATCATGTTGTACGCTCTCTGGACAGCAAGCTGTTGCTTGGTTATGTCTTGCAGGATCGCTATCTTTCCGCCCGTTATGGCAAGGCGTCTTTCCAGGAACTCCGGTCGTGGATGGAACGGTACGCCGATCACCATGATGCACGCCGGATCTATCGGCTTGCCCGTAAGCGCGGTGGAGGACCTTTGCCGCATCCTGTTTCGCCGGAAGGGTTTGTTGCGGGTATCTCCGGCGATGATCCCCGGTGGGAGAGAGAGGCATCGGTTCTATCCTCTCGCGCGGCATCTGTTCTCAAGACAGGACGTATCTTCCGGGGGCATCTGGTTGCCGGTCGGTTTGATGCAGCAAGCAATCTTCTCAGGACAAGCCCTTTGTCTTCTGTTGATCGTGATCGCCTGTGGGCATCTCTTGCTTATGCTGCTTTTATCAAGGGAAAAGACGAAACAGCCCTGCGCTTTGCCCGTCAGGTGCGTGGCCAGGATTCGCGTGCTCTGTCATTGGCTCACTGGGCTGGTGGTTTGGCAAGTTGGCGCCGCCATGATTACGAGGAAGCGGCTGTCTGGTTCTCTGCATTGCGTGATGCGGACAATGCTTCGCCTTGGGTTCGTTCTGCGGCGGCTTATTGGTCCGCCCGTTCTGCTCTGAAAAATCGGCGGCCACAGGAAGTCAGCCAGTCACTTCATATCGCAGCATCCTATCCGCATACATTTTATGGGTTGATTGCACGGCGGGCACTTGGCCTGCCTTTGGACTTTTCCTGGCGTACGGATACAATTACAGATCAAGAGGCGGTGGCGATCACCGACTCACCCGCCGGGCGGCGTGCCTTGGCCTTGGTTCTGGTCGGCAAGCATGATCGTGCAGAAGATGAGTTGCGCCGCTTGTACCCCGCAGCCAGTCATGAACAAAGGCAGGCAATTCTCCATTTTGCAGAGCGGGAAGGAATGGCCAGTCTGGCCCTGCATCTGTCATCTGTTCGTATCCAGAGCGTAGATAATGCTTTTGAATCGGCCCGATATCCGGTTCCTGCTTGGCAGCCCCGCAATGGGTGGGCGTTGGACCGTGCCATGCTGTATGCGTTTGCTCGTCAGGAGTCAGCTTTTAATCCGGCAGCGCGTTCTCCGGCTGGTGCGGTCGGGCTGATGCAAATCATGCCTGCTACGGCACGGGCGGTTGCGCGTATGGAGAATAATGGTTGGCTGGGTGGGTCTCGGGCTGTTATGGATCCCGAAGTCAGTTTGTCCTTGGGGCAGTCGTACCTTGAGCATCTCTTGGGTTTGCCGGACATCAAGGGAAACATGTTTTTTGTTGCCGCTGCCTATAACGCAGGTCCGGGCACGCTTGCGCGCTGGAGAAAGACAGTCCGGTACGACGATGATCCCTTGTTGTTTATAGAGGCTATCCCGTCTCGTGAGACGCGTGCCTATATCGAGCGTGTTTTGGCGGATTTGTGGATTTATCGTGATCGCCTGGGACAGGACAATCCTGGACTGGACATGGTGGCTTCCGGGCGTTGGCCTCTTTATGTTCCGCAGGATGCTCGTACGGCCCCGGCCACATCTCAGAATCAGTCGCCGTCCTTTCGTTCAGGCTATGTCTTTCCAGCTGGCATGATTATCAGAGTTATGTAGGGGTACGGGGAAGAAGACATATCTGATGCGTAGCGTAACCTTCTATCTGTCTTGCGTCCCCGGCGTATTGTCCGTGTCGTTTGTTACCTTGGTGGCTTTCTTGCTGAACCACTTGAACCTTGCCTTTGGCTTCGGGACATTGAGTCTGGCCATTGTTCTTGGTATTGTCGCGCGGTCTGCTCTTCCATTCGCTGTTCGCCGTGAACCGGGTGAGGTTGCCATGGCCGGCATTCTGCTGCGCTCTGGTCTTGTGTGCTTGGGAGCGACGGTTTCATTGGCAGAGATGCAGGCCATTGGGTTTGGAGGCATGGGCCTCGTTGTCGTGTGCCTTTTCTTTGTGTTGTTGCTGACATTATGGCTGGGGCGGGCAATGGGTCTTGATCCCCGTCTGACCTCTCTGATTGCCTTGGGAACATCCGTGTGCGGGGCTTCGGCCATTGCTGCGGGTCGTGATGTGACGCGGGCTTCTCCCGAGCATGTAGCCTGTGCTATTGCCTTGGTTACCCTGCTTGGTACCTGTGGAATGTTCATCCTGCCATACCTTGTACTCTGGTTTGATCTGGATGAATTCAGGGGAGGGCTGTGGTGTGGGGCAACCTTGCATGAAGTGGCCCAGGCCGTTGCCGCTTCTTGGCAGGTTGGTTCTGATGCCGGCGTTATCGGTACGCTGGCAAAGCTTCTGCGGGTTGTTCTGCTTGTTCCTGCCTTGTTTATTGTTATTTTCTTCCAGAGGCGCCAGAACCGTGACGACATGCATGTTCCCTTGGGACTTCCATGGTTTGTGGTCGGTTTTACAGCTCTTTTTTTCATGCGTAGCATCGGAGTATTGCCTAGTGCTGTAGAAGAGCACGCAGGCCTGTTTGCAACCATGCTGCTGACCTCGGGTATGGCCGCGCTGGGCTTGCGTACAGATTTCCGCCAGTTGCATCGTCTTGGGATGGTCCCGTTGGTGTTGGGATGTGTGGCTTGGATTGCCATGGTTACGCTTGCCCTTTCTCTGCTTTTGGCCTTTATGTCCTGACAGTGATTGTTTTTCTTCTGGCCCGGTCACGGCAGGCATGTTGGCCGGGTCGTCGTGTCTTGTCGTTCAGGGTAGTGTCTGATGGAGCATCATGATTTCACAGGGATGGCCATAACAGCCTTGGCTGCGATGGCTTGTGGTGTTGTTTTCACACGTCTGCGTCAGCCAGCCATTATTGGTTACATCCTTGCCGGTGTTATCCTTGGTCCCTCGGCCTTGGGAATGGTCACGGATCGTGGTGGTGTTGCCCTGTTGGCTGAACTGGGCATTGTTATGTTGCTGTTTGTTATCGGGCTTGAACTGTCGGTCCATCGCTTTGCAGAAGTGTGGCGTGTTGCGGTTCTGACCACGCTTTTGCAGACGGGGGGCAGTGTTGGGGTCATGCTCCTGTTTCACCGGCTGCTTGACTGGAGTGCAGGAACCGCCGTTCTGCTGGGCTTCTGTCTGGCGCTGTCCTCGACGGCTGTGGTGATCAAGGTTCTTGAGCAGAGAGGAGAGCTGGACAGTCCGTCTGGGCGGCTGACGGTTGGTATCCTGATCGCCCAGGATATGGCTGTTGTTCCAATGATGCTGACGCTGTCAGCATTGACGGGTGATGGTATTGATCCCAAGGTCATGCTGCGGGTTGCCGTGTCGATCCTTATTCTGGTTGCTCTGGTCTGGGTTTTGTTGCGTCGGGACATTCGTCTACCCTTTGTCGGAACGGTCTCGGGGCACCCTGATCTTGGGCCACTGGCCGCGTTTGGAGCCTGCTTCGGGGCGGCTGCCTTGGCTGGTTTTGCTGAACTCTCACCTGGGTATGGGGCCTTTGTGGCCGGTCTGGTCATCGGGAACAGTGCGGATGGACAAAGCCTGAGGCATCATGCTCACCCGATACAGGCTTTATTGCTGATGGTGTTTTTTCTGTCTATCGGCTTGCTGCTTGATCTGACATTCCTCCGCGACAATATCGGTATCGTCTTGCTGATGCTGGTTGCTGTTACCGTGATCAAGGCAACGATCAATGTGCTTGCCCTGCGTTTGCAGAAGATCAGTTGGCGCCGTTCATTCTGTGTGGGGGTAACGCTGGCACAGATCGGGGAATTCTCTTTTATGCTGGCGGGAGCCGGGGTTTCCCGCAGGCTTCTGGAAAGCGGGGAAGGGCAGTTGGTTGTTGCGGTGACGGTTTTGTCCCTGACGATCAGTCCTCTTTGGCAAATACCGGTGCGCCGCCTGAATACCTGCACCGAATCTTTCTCTGGTCCTACCGATGTTTTGCGTGTGGCCTGCGCACCTGAGATCCATAAAGCCCGTCGTTATTGGGATCTTGTTTCCCGTATTGTCTCTAGGAGTAGAGATGCCTGATTTTTATCTGGAAAATGATGCTCGGTCCCGCTTTGGTTCAAATGTTGCCGGTGTTGATGAGGCTGGGCGGGGGCCCTTGGCAGGACCTGTTGTCGCAGGGGCTGCCTTGCTTGATCCAGACCTGTTGCCGGATGCCTTGTTCCATGGCCTGAATGACAGCAAGAAGCTGTCAGCTTCGCGGCGGAATGCCTTGTTCTCGATGCTGACCAGTAGCCCCGGTGTGGTCGTGTCAGTTGGTATTGCCAGTGTGGAAGAGATAGACCGCATCAATATCTTGCGAGCAACGCATCTGGCGATGGAACGCGCTGTGAATGGATTGGGCGTGTGTCCTGATGTGGCCTTGATTGATGGAAACCAGGCCCCAAAGAGTTTTCCGTGTCCTGTGATGTGTGTTGTGAAGGGTGATAGCCTGAGTTTGTCTATTGCCGCAGCATCTATCATGGCCAAGGTAACCCGTGATCGCATGATGGAGGCGTTGTCGGCAGATTTCCCAGCTTATGGCTGGAATAAAAACATGGGGTACGGAACGGTTGCCCACCGGGAGGCAATCATCAGGCATGGTCCAACCCCGCATCATCGGCGCAGCTTTGCCGGGCAGGGCAGCCTATTTGAGGGTGTGTGAATTCTTTCCTGCAAAATTGTTATGCTTCACAGCTAATGTAACGAGTCGCATCACACTATCCACAGCCTGTGGATAGTGTGATTTTCTTTCTATGTTGCCTTATCGCAACACCATCAAGGTCTTGTGGGTATTGTGCCATGGGTAACACATGATGCTGTGCCCGTGGTCTGTCCGGGCCAATGTTCAAAAGAATGATGACGGATGTTCGGTGTGCGGGGGCCCTTGACCTGCGACTCGACGTGGCTGAAAACGATTCCTGCCTTCTTTCCTTCTTTTGACCCGACTGTCCAGGACCCGAGCATGTCACGCAAAAAAATGGTTTCCGCCTCCTCTCTTCCACATAATCCATTGAAAACAGATGTTGTTCACCTAGGTGATTGTATCGCTGTGATGAACAGCTTGCCGGAAAAGTCGGTTGATCTGGTTTTTGCGGATCCACCCTATAATCTTCAATTGGGTGGAGAGTTGACGCGTCCTGATAACAGCCGTGTTGATGGGGTTGACAGTGATTGGGACAAATTTGACAGTTTCGCTGAGTATGACCGTTTTACCCGCGACTGGCTGGCGGCCGCGCGGAGAGTGCTGAAAGACGATGGAGCGCTGTGGGTTATAGGCTCCTATCACAATATCTTTCGTGTTGGCACGGCGCTTCAGGACATTGGATTCTGGATTCTCAACGATGTGGTCTGGAACAAGACCAACCCGATGCCAAACTTTCGGGGTACGCGCTTTACGAATGCTCACGAGACCTTGATCTGGTGTGCCCGAAGTGCGGGGTCCAAGTACACGTTCAATTATGATGCCATGAAATCGTTGAATGATGGCACGCAGATGCGCAGTGACTGGACGCTCCCCCTTTGCACCGGTAGCGAACGTCTCAAGGGTGATGATGGCGGCAAGCTTCATCCAACCCAGAAGCCTGAGGCATTGTTATACCGCATTCTTATGGCAACCACCAATCCCGGTGATGTTGTCTTGGATCCTTTCTTCGGGACAGGTACGACGGGTGCGGCCGCCCGAAGATTGGGGCGCCGGTTTATAGGTATTGAGCGCGATTCCGGGTACCGTACGGCCGCAAAGGCCAGAATTGCGGCCGTTGAACCTGTTTCGGAGCCAGATCTTTTGTTGACGCCCTCACGTCGCAGTGAGCCCCGTGTGCCCTTTGGAACTGTTGTGGAGCGTGGTTTGCTGGCTCCGGGTGCCCTTCTGACGGATGTATCAGGGCGGTTTAAGGCCAAGGTTCGGGCTGATGGGACCATTATTTCGGCAGAGGTTCGCGGGTCCATACATCAGGTTGGGGCTGCGGTGCAGGGGGCCCCAGCTTGTAATGGCTGGACATTCTGGCATACCCGGTATGGGGGTAACTTGGTTCCCTTGGATGTTTTCCGGCAAAAGGTCAGGGCTGACGTATATCAATCTGTTCAATAATGTCATTATTGTGGCAATAAATTTCCAATAGAAAGGCTGCTAATTAGCAGCCTTTCTTCGTATGGTTATTAAGAACCATGCCATATCAAAAAATAATATCTGGGTCTCTTGATTTTATGTCTGTATAGTTCTTCCTGCATCTCTTGATGGGGGTGCCTGCGTCCAGAACGGACGTCATGTTCTCTAGAAATGGAGAGTACCGTTATGACGGATATTGCACTTTCTGCTGCAAGTAGGTCAAACCTGCTTTCTTTGCAGACCACCCAATCCTTTGTTAACCGGACCCAGAATCGCCTTTCCACCGGGAAGGCGGTGTCCTCGGTTATTGATGATGCGTTGAAGTTCTTCAGCGCAAAGTCTCTGACTGACCGTGCGGGCGACTTGTCGGCCCGTAAGGACTCGATTGACCAAGGGATCAATGCGCTGAAGGTTGTTGTTGAGACCACAACCCGTCTGGAGCAATTCGTCAACCAGATGCGTGGTATCGTAAACAGTGCCCGCTCAGCGACGAAAGATCAGCGTACAGAGTTTACATCTCAGCTCGGTTCCTTGGCTTTTCAGGTCCAGAAATTGGTTGATGATGCGTCGTATCAAGGTCAGAATCTCCTGAACTCCTCAGCATCCAAGCTAACAGTCTACTTCTCGGAGAAGTCCGACTCCAAGCTGGATGTGAACGGTATTAACTTCAATACGTCCAAGTTCTTCCTTGGTTCTAATGGTTCTGCGCTTGGTGTTGTGGTTAGCAATGCTAATACTTCAGCTCTTGCCATTCTGAGTAAGCTTGGCTTTAGTGCAGGTCTGCAGGTATATAACCTTTCAAAGGCTGCTGATCTTGCGTCATTCAACAAGAAAGCTGACTTGGTTGTCAGTCGTCTGGAAAAGACGATCAGCAACGTTCGTGCAAAGTCGGCTGCTTTTGGTAGCTCGGTTGCTATTCTCCAGGTTCGCTTGGATTTCACCAAGAACTATACCAATATCCTGACGGAAGGTTCGGACAAGTTGACGCTTGCTGACCTGAACGAGGAAGGTGCGAACCTTCTGGCCCTGCAGACCCGGCAGCAGCTGGGTATTCAGGCGCTGTCGTTCGCTGGTCAGTCTGAACAGGCCGTTCTGGGGCTGTTCCGTTAAGCATCCCTGCGTTAGAGTGACCGGGAAGAGACATTCTCTTCCCGGTCTTTTTTATGCCGGTGTTCATCGTGCTTGACGGAGAGGGGCGTGTTGTCATGGCGTTGAAGGTCCAAATCAAACCTGGCCAGAAATTGGTCATTAATGGTGCTGTGCTGGAAAATGCGTCGGCCCGTGTTGTCTCTTTGCTTGTGCACAACCAAGTCTCCATCCTGCGGCAGCAGGATATCCTGACCCAAGATGAAGCGATCACGCCTGCAACCCGTGTTTATTATGCGTTGCAGTGTGTCTATTTGTTTCCGGAAGATCGTTCGCGTCATTTAATCCTTTTTAAGGATTTCCTGACATCGTTTACTGATGCTGTGCCCAGTTCGCGGGAGATCGCCGAGGAGATTTTTGCGCTTGTTGGAGATGAGGACTACTTCAAGGCACTGAAAGTTGCCCGACGCTTGATTACCCACGAGGGAGATATCCTCCGCCATGTCGAACAAAGGCTTGCTGAAGAGTTACAACACAGTGATCCAGCCGGGTGATCCCCGGAAAACCGAGGCTTGGGCTCTGATGCAAGCAGCTGTGCGTATGAAACTGGCGCAGGACAGCGGTGATTTTGATCAGATGCGCACGGCCTTGCGTCTGAACTGGCGGCTTTGGACTATTCTGCAGTCGGATCTTCTGGAGCCGGATTGTCCTGTTCCACCAGATCTGCGCGCCAATATGCTTTCCCTTTCAAACTTTGTTGATCGTCAGGCTGTTGCGTTTATGGCCAATCCGGATGCGCGTCTTCTTGATACCTTGATTTCCATCAACAGGGAAATTAGCGCCGGTTTATCTACGACGGATGAAAGCAGCTCTGCTTCGGGGGATGCATCTGAAGTCGCTGTATCAAGTGGCCATAACGTGCAGACGTAGTTTGTTTGTTCTTGGTTCCGGGGTTTGCTGTGCGATTTACAGATTTACGACAGTTCCTAGTGGTGTATTGTGATTTTGCACCCGTTCTTGTGGACTGTTCGTGAGTGTGTGCAATGAGCGAGACTGCTTCCCTATCTATCAACTCTCTCCGCGACTTGCTTTCTGGCACAGAACCGGACTGGCATTCTATTCTGGAATGCGCAGAGGCTTTGTTGGAGCAGGATGGGGATGCGCAGGATCTGACGATTGCATCTGTTGTGGCTGCGCTCTCGTGCCTGAACCTTTGTTTGTGGCGTAAGGCGCATAGCTATAACAAGCGAGCGCTGGAGCTGGACCCCTCCAGTCAGGAAGCTGCCGAGTTATTCTCTACGCTTGCAGCCAAGGCATCGTCTATGGCTGATGCGGCGTATTATCTCAAGATTGCGGGTACGCTTGATCCTTCTCCTGTTAAGTGGTTTTGTGATTTTGCGTCTGCGCATATTCCTGATGCCGGGAAGGCGTTTTCCATGATGGAAGACGACTCCCTGATGAAGCGAGGTGTTGCCTTGTTGGCAACGGGAGACTATGTAGCGGCCGAGGAGTGTTTCCGAGGGCATGTTGCGTTTCATCCCACCAGCGTAGATGGGCACTTGGCCATCGCGGTTTGTATGATGTCCATGGAGCAGTACTTATCTGCCCAAAGCGGTTTGAGGGCGGCTATGCATGTTCTGCCCGATAGTGGGGCATTGGCCATGACGCTTGGTCAGGCGCTGTATAGTACGGGTGATTATGAAGCCGGTCGTGTTGTGCATGACTGGGCTGTCAGGGTAGATTCCTCATTTTCCTGTCGTGCGCATGCCTTCCTTGATCGTCTTTCGAATCCGTTGGAGGATGCTGGCGTTCTGGAAAAGAGTTACCAAAACTTGGTTTCAGCCAGCCTTGCTGATACTGGGCGCGATGATGCGATTTCCCTGTATTCACGTGGCTCTGGCCGGATAACCATTGGCTACGTCGTGTCGCGGCGAACCGTGACGCTGGATGATTTGGGGTTGGCTGCGGTTATTGCGGCTCATAATCCTGTGCGCTGGCGTGTTATTGGCTTCGGTGAGGGTGCCTTGTCAGAAATCAGGAACGGGCTTTTCCAGCACTGTTTCTCTGTTTGGCACAATATCAGTGATATGGATCGTTTTACGTTGTCCAGATTAGTTCAGGGCGAAGAGATCGACGTCCTTGTTGATACGTCTGGCCTTGCTCTTCCTCGCCAGTTTGAGGCTTTCATTCCGAGGATGGCACCACTTCAGGTGTCGTGGGGAGGGCTTCCTTGGAATCCTGGATCAGATGTCTTTGATGCTGTGGTTCTTGATGACCACATACGTGCTGCTCCTGCTCTTGATGAACAGAAGCTTGTATCTCTGCATGGGGGAGCCTTGTGTACCGGTTTGCCCCCGGATGATGCTCCTCTCTCGGATCGTGCATGTGATGGCGAATTTCTGATAGGCTTCCCCCTCTACTTCCGGGAGCTGAATTATTATTCAGTTGCCTTGGCGGCGGCATGTCTTCTGAGAATCCCTGAATCAAAGATCGTGTTGATTGACCGTGATTTCTCGTTTGGTGAGACCGTTGGCCGTTTGTTGACAATGTTTGGAACCTTCGGCGTTGCTCATCGTATTGACCTGATCCAGGTTGACGATGAGGCGGCTCTGGCTTGTGAGTGTAATCTTATTCTCAGTCCTCCTGGGCCTCGGTCAGCAGTGCATGCTGTCAGTGCATTGTGGGCTGGTGTACCAGTTCTGGCTTTGGCTGGAGAGGGGCGGCACATGCGGGGTGTCTCCTCTTTCCTGACTATGGTTGGATTGGGTGAGGCGTGTGTGGGGGCTACGCCGGATAATGTTGCGGAGCTGGCTGCGGAGTGGGCTTCTGACAGGGGGCGCCTGGTATCTTTTCGTGATACGATCCGTGACCGGCTGCGTCAGGCACCACCCTTTGACTTCAAGGCGCGTTGTCGTTCCTTGGAAGGTATTTACGATAATCTTCTCGCTAAATTCGGAGATCCCGTTGATTGCTGAGAAAAGTGGTGGGGGTCAGCAATAGACATGAATGATGTTGATCAGCAGGTCGAAGAACGTCTTGCTCGTAACTATAAGATCTTTGAAGAACGTTTCCCCAAGCTGGCTGCTGATTTACGCGCTATTGGGACGCCATCATCCCGCATTGTCTGGAATGGTGATCAGGCGGTTAACATTGATCTGGGAGGGACCAACCTTTATCCGGGTGATGCTCCTTCCTGGACGGCTGGTCAGTTGCGTGGTCGTGCCGATACCATGGATCGCTTGGTTTTCAGTAGTCCTGACCACTGTAATATTTCCACGATCAGCTTGCCTCTTACTAAGGTATGCGCTGATTTCTTTTTGGAAAATAGTGTTGAACACTGCAAGTGCCCCATTAATGAGATTGAGTATAGCTTTATTTTTGGGATAGGTCTTGGATATCACCTAGAAGAACTTCTTTCTTCTGAAGATGTTAATACATTTATTATTATAGAGCCTGTTCATGATTTTATTATTCATTCAATGAATGTCATTGAATGGTCTCCTGTTATCGAGAAAATATATGAACGGGGAGCTTCTTTATATTTCATCACGGCAGATATGCCAGAGCGTGCTGTCAGGTCCATAGAAGATGTCGTTACAAACAGAGGTAATGCATTCCTAGACGGATCATATATTTATGTGCATTACTATTCTTGGGTCCTGAAGGAAACTTATAATATATTTTCTGATATGATAAAGTATCATTATATAACAAGTGGGTTTTATGAAGATGAAGTAAAGATGGTTAAGAATACAGTTTCAAACTTTACGCGGTATCCATTCAGGCTTCTTCGTTCCCAAGAGATGCTTGAGCAGAGAATGCCAGTTTTTATTATTGGTTCCGGTCCTTCTCTTGATAAAGATATCCCATGTATTCGTAAATGGACTGATAGATCTATTATTGTTAGTTGCGGTACTGCATTGGGGATTCTGCTGAAGTCCGGCATAAAGCCCGATATACATGTTGAGAATGAGAATGTTGACTTGGTGGCGGAAATTCTCTCCGGCGCAGCAGAAAAATATGATTTGAGTACAATCAGGTTGATGGCTTCTACGACGGCAACGCCAGAGATTGGAAAGCTCTTTGGTTCAGTCTGGTTTTACTTCCGGAGTGGCTTGTCTAGTACCCACCTGTTTGGTGGTCGTGAAGTTCCTCTGCTTGGTGCATTTCCTTTGGTAGCAAATGCGGCCTTTTCCGGCATGGTCCGTCTTGGATTTCGTACATTCTATTTTTTTGGCTGTGACTGTGGTGCACGTGACCCTAAAAAGCATCATGCCGAGCAGGTTTTCTATAATGTTGACTACAATGGGAAAGCTGAAGTTGATACGGATTGGGAGAATAAGCTAGTTCGGACGGTGCCCGGAAATTTCGGTGGCACTGTCAGCAGTGCTTGGCATCTGGATATGTCCCGTCGTGTTTTTGTGGAGACGGCCCGTCTGTTATCTGTTGATGTGTGGAATTGCTCTGATGGAGCTAAGATAGAAGGATTTTCTCCTTTGGCTGCTGGGGCAATTCGTTTGGATGTGTCCACTGTATCTAAGTCAAAAGTACTTGAAAGGGTCGAGCGCCAGCTCCCGCTTTTTCAGCCTCCGGATATTTTGCGTGACATTACCGTATCCAGTTGGCTTCAGGGTATAGAGTCTTATGATGATGCGCTTGCGTCCATCTTGGAAGACTTGCGGTGTGAAGACCCCAGCTATCGATCACTTTTAAAGCAGGTTCGGGAGCTTTTATCGTCTAGCACGACATTCATGCCTATCGCGCGTATGGCCAGTGCGACGTTTGAGTCCATGATTCGATACGGTGCCTTTGTTGGGACGAGGATCAAGGATACGGATAACAGGAAGGCATTCTTTGATTTATTTACAAAGGGCTATGAAGAGCGTAGCAGAGTTATTACGGCCGAGATAAGGGAGTTCTTGGAGAATATGGACAAGAAGATCAGCGCTGCCAAGAAGGCAAAAGGAATTCGTACCTGAGGTTCTGGCAGGCAGGTTCTCGTGATCTCGTTCGGACGGTACATAGGCTGGATGTAGCCTCTCATTCTTCAGACTGTATTTTTTAGATGTAATCTTTCAGGCTCAACTTCGCCAAGCGTCCAGTTACTTGGTATGATGCTTCCAGTGCCCTTTGGGTTTCATTAAGCCGGGTGATGGCTTCTGCCATGTCAACTTCTTCAATATCGGCAACGCCGGTTTCCAGAAAGGCAATAAAATTCCGTGCCCTGTCTTCGGCGCCCTTCAGCTCGACACGGTTGAAGCCGATCGTTTGCTGGAGTGCGGACAGGTCATTGCGGCTTTCATTCATGCCTTCATCGTGCAGGATTGCGTCATTGATCAACGCGATCCCTGTTTCCAGACGCCGATAGAACTCAGGGAGGTCAATATCTCCCGCGCCCGTTACCGGAAAACCCTGACCGATAATGCCCAGCCCGCGGATCAGTTTTTCGAATGCGGCATCCTGTGCGTTGACACCGATGGTAATAATCCGGTTTTCATCAACCCTGTGCTCGCTGCGTAGATTGTCGCCCTGATAATAGCCCGTGCTGACAATATTGACATCGGCCTGATTGCCGGTGGTTGGAATCACCGGCGTTGTGTAAATCATTTCCCCGGCTAGAATCTGTGTCATGGTACCCGCACCGGTGATGTCAGCGTTCGACGGATAGCGTACCGTGAAGGTTGTGTTGTTTCCTGTGCTGTTTTCCAGTCGTATGGCTGCTCCGTTCGGAACCCCGACATTGAGATCAATGCTTTCTGTTGCGGCGCTGGGGAATGGAGGTGTTACCTTCATGTAACGCCCGTCTTCCGAGATTTCTGTAATGGTGTAAACGCCGTCATTGGCTGCCGTGCCGCTGTCAATCAAAAGGGCCATCCCTCGTTCCAGCCGACTAAAGGCATTGGCATTGGGCGAAGTGATGGAACCTTCGGCGGGCGCAGGTGCCGGTCTGGGATCAGGGACAGAGGTTGCGAACGTCATGGTTCCGGCTGTTGCCGCCGATATTGAACCGGTGATGAAGCGTTTGGTCTCACCGGCCCCCGTATCCACTGCGATAGTGCCATAGCTTGTTCCAGAAATGGCAGGGGGATTGTTAAATGCAACATCCACAGCACGGAAATCGATGTCAAACAGGTTGGCTGCGCGTGTCTCAGGGAAGGTCACGGTGTTGCCGTTATAAACAGCTTCGAATGCCTCCAAGCTGGATACAGGCATCTTGACCGGTGGTGTTTGTTCCCGTCCTCCCGAAAAGAGATAGCGTCCCTCAAGATCTGTGTTCAGGGTATCGCGGATCTGTGCCAACGATCCCACGGCATTTTTACGCATTTGGTTCAGGGACGCGATGTATTCCGATGCAGGCTTATCTGTACGCAGCTTGGCGACTTCGCGGATATCAGCAATGATTTTCTGTGCGTTGCGTTCAATGTCATTGGCGCAATTCTGGGTCTGGTTGGCCCGTACTTCAGCGACAACATTGCCTGCCTTGAACCGTTCGGCGCGATCACGGATAGTTTCCATGTTGACTAGGCGGAAGCTTTCGATGGAAAGCCCTGCGTAGGTCTGGCTCTTCTTCTTGCTGTTCACTTGCAGGGTTGAATCATAGAGCATGCCCTGCAGGTCTACCATGCGATTCAACAGAACCTGACTGCTGACATAGCTTGGAACACGTGTCATGGCCGTTGTCCTTACCGGATGATATCGTTGAGGATGTCGAGCATCTGCTTGGTCGTTGAAATGACCTTGGCCGCAGCAGAGTACGATTGTTCAAAAATCATCAACTGCGACAGCTCTTCGTCCAGATTTACTTGGCTGACCTGGGCATCTTTCATAACCAGTGCTTCGCTCAGCCCTTGTTGATAGGTGACGGATTCCTTGGCGGTGGCGGCTCGGCCTGCAGCATTGGAGACGATAGCGGCACCATAGTCGGTCAGCTTCAGGCTTCCGGTGGCCAGTCCGCCAGACAGATTATAGCTCCGGGGTGTTGTGAAGACCTTTGCCACTTCGTTGATGTTGCTGTTATCCCCGACGGATACATAGTATTGCGCCGTAATGGGATTAAACTGGACCTTGCCCCGGTGCAGCCGACTGGGGCTGAGTGTCAGGCTTGGATTAACAACAATGCTACGCGCGTTTCCGGTATCAGATGGGGCCAGTTGCAATGGGCCAAATGCTGTTGTGGGGCCTGTGGCACTGGTTACAACCAGCTCTCCTCCATCCAGATTGCTCAGGCGCAGTCGTTCCCCGGTGCCGTCTGGGATGACATTGGCAATAATGCGGTCTGCAAGGGCCGGGGTTCCATTGATACGATCAGCAAGTGTTCTCAGGCTATCACCCGGCAGAACGGAAACCGTGGCAAAGTTGATGCCGGCTGTATCCGTTGAAAACTGGAGGGTTGCACTGCCAACGGTATAGTAATCTTTTGAGATAACCGTACTGTCCCATGTCCTGTTCTTGACGCCTTTGTGGAACAGGTCATTCAGCCCAAAGAAGTTGGCAAAACCCTTGACGGTCTCATCCGCATTTCCGTCATGATTGGCATCAAACAAGATCGTGGCATCTGTGGCTTCAGCCCCAAGGCTGGAGTCAACTTGGTCGCGGAAACCCAGTGACGCTTGGGCGGTATTCAGCTGGACCTCAAAGGTTCCACCTGCGTTGACCTTGACTGTTGCATCAGCTAGGTTGGGACCAGCCGGAAGTCGCAACCAGGATTGCATCCGGCTGGCTACCTGATCGATAGTCCATGGGCCGTTGGTTGGATAAGCTCCACCGGCAAAGGATCCATCGGTCATGATTGTATTCAGCGTGGTCGTTGACTTCTGTGACCCGTCTGTGTTGAAAACAGTCAAGTTCACGTCACTTTTTTGCAGAGAGATTGTCTGGTTATAGTTCGTGGTTGCCGCATCCGGTATGAATGAGCGTGATCCGATCATCGCATTAGCCACGGCCGGGAAGCTGGTTCCCCGGTTGTGGGCTTCATTCACAGAGATCCGCAGTTTTGTCGCCAGTTCGTCCAGCTGGGCCTGCAGGTCGGGCAGTTCCCGGTCACGAACCTCGATTAGGGATTTCAGTTTTCCCTGACGGATATCGCCGGTGATATCCAGAACCCCAACGGACATCTTTGAGAACTGGCCCGAGGCGAATGTGTCAGTGGGTGAAACCTGCGTTGCCGGGTTAAAGACAATTTCCTTGGCAACACTGTCAATCAAGGTAACGCCGGATGCCGTGTACATGACAACCGCCCCGTTTTCCCGGACAAAGTGCTGGACATCCATGATTTCATTGATTTTACCCAGCAGCGTATCGCGCTTGTCTTCCAGGTCGGCGGTGCCACGCTTGGTTGCCTTGGCTAGAACGATCCGTTCATTCAGTACCGCGATATCTTTGACGGCCGCATTCATGGTCTGAAGATTGCCATAAATATCTTGGTCGGCAGCGGCCCGCAGATCCTGTATGGAATTGGACAGGGTGTTCATTTGATAGGCAATGTCCTGCATTTTGCGGATAGTACGGTCGCTTTGTCCCGTATTGATGGCAGCCTGTTCGAATTGGGTCGAGAGATTATTGATGGTGTGGGCAATCGTTGTGTTGTCACCCGGTTTGCCGAAAAGATCTTGCAGGCGGTCAAAGTACTTTTGTGTAGCGGCGTACTGCTGATACAAGCCCGCAGCTTGCCAAGAATTGGCTCTTAACTTCTCGTCAACCCGGCGTGTTGTTTCCGCAACCTCTACCCCAACCCCATAGCCCGCCAGAACCCGGCTTGTCGGGTTGAATAGCTTGCGGGAAAAGCCGGGCGTGTTCAGGTTGGCAATATTGTTTGACACTAGGTCTAGGCCTTGTTTGGAGGCCTGTAGCCCGCTGAGAGCAGCAGAAAGTCCAAGTGTCAGGGACATGGGATTATCCTTTGGCTACCGTTCGATAACGGCTTGTTTCCATAAATGGGTCTCAGAATTCTTTGTTCAGGGCGATAGCAAGGCGTTTGTTTTCCACCTGATTGCCATCCAAGCGTCCACTCTCACCATAAGCGGCCTGACCTTTCTCCTGGATTTCGCGAACGGCATCGGCAACGGCCCCCATAAACGTATTGCCTGCCACAATGCCGGCTCGCAGCAAGCTTTCGTTCAGGCGTGAGGATTGCTCCAGAAGTTCTCCGGCAACCTTGAGCTTTTCGACCTGTGCCTGCGGCATGCCTTTGGCGATGTCCGGTTCCCGGCGCAGGACAACAATTTGCTCTAGGTATGCCCGGGTCAGGGCTTTCTTGCGCTCGCTGTGCTCCTTGACATCCCCGTAATGATGTTTGCGCAGGGCATCGTTTTCCAGATCCAAGATGCGGGTCAGTTCGGTCACGACCATCAACAGATCTTCCGGACGATCGGGTGGTGTGATTGGGGATGTTTTGTCCTGTCCGGATTCACGAGTTGCCCGGCCTGCTGTTTCCTGATGCGTGTTTCTTGGCGTATTGCGTGGTTTCCCGGTGGCAGCAACAGCCCTAGCTTGCCTTGGGGCACCAAGGCCGGCAACAGACTGCCGTCCTGCGCGGGGGGGGGCGTCCTGTGTTGCCGTTCGTGTCAGACGACCGGGGCGTTTGGATGAACCAAAGGTCATCATGGGGTTGTCTCCTGTGCCTGCAACATGGCTTTTACAACGTGGTCGGCCAGACCGATTCCGCCGGCCTTGGCAATGGATTTTCCGTATTCATCAATCAGAAGGCTGCGCCATTTGTCTTCCCCGATCCCCCCGCCAAATGTTTCGTTGGTCTTGATGCCGGCGAACATGGCCTGCAGGGCCTGCGAGAGAAAGAAGGACTCGAAGCTTTCGGCGGCAGCCTGCACCTTGTCCAAGTTTTTTCCCGCTGCGTGGTTGCTTAGGGCGGCCAGTTCATTTTGATGACGGGCGCTGCTGTAAACCAGCGATGTATCAGCCAGAGGCACCATCACATCACCTCGATCTCTGCTTGCAGGGCCCCGGCGGCCTTGATGGCCTGCAGTATGCTGATCATGTCCCGTGGACCAATGCCCAATGCATTGAGACCATTGACAACTTCCTGCAGGCTGACTCCAGCATCCACGATGCCCAGCTTGCGATCAGCGCCTTCATCTACCTGTATATCTGTGCGTGGAACAACCACGGTTTGCCCAACGGCGGAGAAAGGATTGGGCTGGCTGACTTGGGGGGTTTCGGTCACGCGGATTGTCAGACTTCCCTGTGCGACAGCCACCCGTGAAACCCGTACATTCTCACCGATCACAATAATGCCAGTTTGCTCGTCAATGACCACCCGTGCCAGCTGGTCTGGTTCCACACGCAGTTGCTCGATATCCGTCAGGAGAGAGACCACATTACGTCCCGGTGGGACGGTTACCTTGACTGTTCCCGGATCATCGGGGACAGCTTGCTGACTTCCCAGATAGGAGTTGACCGCTGCTGCCACCCGCCGTGCGGTCGTCAGATCTGGGTTGCGCAAAGAGATATTAACCGTTTGCATCCCCGCCAGCGTGAAGGGGACCTCACGTTCAATCGTAGCACCGTTGGGTATACGGCCAGATGTGGGAACCCCCTTGCTGATGCTGGCCCCTTGTCCTTGGGCTTCGAAACCGCCAACCTGCACCTGTCCCTGGGCAACGGAGTACACCTCACCATCGGCGCCGACCAGCGGGGTTACCAGAAGGGTACCACCCAGAAGGCTCTTGGCATCCCCTAGAGCTGAAACGGTAACATCAATGCGGGATCCTTGACGGCCGAAAGGCGGCAAACTTGCCGTAACCATGACAGCCGCAATATTCTTGGGTTTCAGGCTCGATGCATCCCGCGTGTTGACACCCAGACGCTCCAGCATCCCGATCAGGCTTTCTCGGGTGAAGGGCATGTCTTCTATTTTGTCGCCCGTTCCCTTCAGGCCAACAACCAAGCCATACCCAATCAGCATATTTTCCCGTACGCCTTCAAATTCGGCAATATCCTTGATCCGGGATGGTGCTGTATATGCCGTGTTCGTTGCAGCCACAAAAGCCAGAGCGGCAGTTATTGCCGTGGTGACAGCACGCAACTTTTTCGCACAACAAGCGCGGAAACAGGGCATTTCTAACAGTCCTCCAATCCAAGGCAGGGTCATGTCTGTCTCTCGGGGACAAAACAATCCGTCTGCGCTCCTCTCATATGCCAGAATTATGCCATGATGCCGGTGTGTATATGCCGTGTAACAGTCTCTTGCTATGGATGCATAATATTGTACGACGTCATGCTCTTCTTCCTCTTCGCCCGGATTGGGCCGGCAATAATTGCCGAGCGCCACGTGTTGATTTCCCCTTTTATCACTGTCAGCAACACCTTAGAATCTCTCCGGAAAGAGGGGTGCCCTGTGTTCGGGGTCTGTTTTCGTGCAATAAACGGGTGGGCTGGATATCAATGAAAGTTTCAGGTGTTGGCCGTGGTTCCACGTCTTCAACCAAACGTACCGGGAAATCCAGAAGCCCGTCGCGCAGCTTTGCCAGTCATCTGGATGATACAGCCGGAGCCGTTGATGTTTCTTCCGGGCCTGATGCACCAGCATCTTTGGCGGCGATCAGCAGTATTTTATCTGTGCAGACGGTTGACCCTGATGCAGGTGGGGGGAAAGCTAACCGTCGCCTGATGCAGCGTGCCGAGGATTTATTGGACAAGTTGGAGGACGTACGCCACGGCCTTTTGGTTGGTGCCATCCCGAGGGATATGCTGGCCGATCTGGCCCGTATGGTCCGTGCCCGCCGGGATGCGGGTGGTGATCCCCACTTGGTTGCCATTCTCGATGAAATAGAGCTGAGGGCCGAGGTAGAGTTGGCAAAACTCGCAACACGCCCTGGATCTGGGGATGCTGCCAGAACTCGGGAATCGTCTTCGTAATGGCGGCGTCAATACCCCCTTTGCGTTACTTATTGGTATTTAATCTTGTTAAGGTAGCGCAACTTTTCTTGCGCTATTCTGCGCTGCACCCTATAGTCCCGACCGGATTTGGGAGGTCCGTCACGTCATGACAACAGTGAGTATCTTGCCGCCGGACTATCGTCCTTCGGATGATGAGCCGTTCATGAATGAGCTCCAGAGGGAGTATTTCCGACAGAAGCTGTTGAAATGGCGTTCCGAGCTTTTGCGTGAGTCTGAAGAGACGCTTGAGCATCTCCAAGAAGGAGGGTTACAGGAACCAGATCTTGCCGATCGCGCTTCGGCCGAAATGGAGAGGGCTTTGGAGCTACGTACCCGTGACCGTGCGCGCAAGCTGATTTCCAAGATTGATGCAGCGTTGGAGCGGTTGGAACACGGTACCTATGGGTACTGTGAGGAAACCGGCGAGCCTATAAGCCTTCGTAGGCTAGAGGCACGACCCATCGCCACCCTCTCTATTGAGGCGCAAGAGCGCCACGAGAGGATGGAGCGTACACACCGTACGGACTGACGCAGCCTTATTGTTCCGGCCCGATCAATAGCGGTCTCTCACCGTTAGATGTTGCTCCTTTTCCATTAGTGTACGGCGCTGTCTTCAAGCGTGCCGTGCATTTCTTTTTCGCTGTTTTCTAGGGCATTGTCATTGGATACTTCGCTGTTGCGTACCGACTCCAGAAGGCCTTCGGCAATCTGGAGATTTATGGCAGCAAGAGATCGGCTGCGATTGCCGCCATTACCCTGCATGATCAAGGCCGTTTCACGCGATACATAGTCTGCCAGTGCCATCAGGTTATTCCGGATGTGTTGAGGGAAAATCGTACTTCCGGTTATGCAATGGGCTTTGACAGTCAGCCATATATCCAGATTCTTCTCTATGGCCGCGTCCATAAGGGCTTGGTCGCCTTTTTCCTCTGCCAGACTGATGGCGTCAGAGACGAGGAACAGGGCGAGAGCTTCTCCCTCGCAGGTCTCACTAAGCGTACGTGCACTCATGATATGCTCCTGTTTCTTTGCCGGCTGGATTTTTTGGTGTTACCGCTGCCGGCCTGCGGGTCCACTCTCTTTCTGGTCCGGGTGGATCAGAAAGGAAGAATAATATCAAGGACTTCCTGCCCGTATCGTGGCTTCTGGACATCAGACAGTGTTCCGCGTCCGCCATAGATAATCCGGGCCTCAGCCATTTTTTCCGATGACACCTTGTTGTCTGATCCAATATCCTCGGGCCTGATCACGCCTGTAACTGCCAGCTCGCGGAGCTCGCCGTTGACCTTGATTTCCTGACGTCCCGCAATCACAAGATTCCCGTTGGGAAGAGCCTGGATCACAACGGCAGCAAGCTGGACAGATATGGTTTCCTGGCGTTCGATCTTACCGCTGCCGCCATGCGTGCTTCTGGAGTTGATCCCACCGATCATTGTTGCAGGATTGACCGTGTTGGGGAGAATCTTGCTGACAGAATTTTCCAGTCCCATCAAGTTGGTAAAACCAAATGTTTCTGTTGGCTGTGCACGATCACGGTTGGTGGAATTGCTCAGGGATGCTTTTTCGCCCTTTATGTTGACGACAACGGTCAGAATGTCGCCAACCTGCCCAGCTCTCTGGTCCTTGAAAAAGGCGCGGGCACCGGGGCGCCACAGGCTGTTGGGGCTGGATGTAGCCACGTTTGCCGCGGGCATAGGCATGGATACGGGCCGGTAATCCCGCTTGTTGACCGGGTTTTCAATCGTGGAGACTTTTGGTCCCCCGCCAATTTCGGACAGCCTCTGTATCGTGTCGCATCCGCTGGCCGTGAGCAGGGCGCTGGCAAGAATTCCGGCTTTGGCTGCTGTGTGTAATGGTTTCATACCATGTCTCCTTGCGCCGCCGGGTCTAACGAAGTGCAGCCGATTGCACGGGGCCGGATACCCGGATCGTGCGTTGGCCCGTCACGGTGCCGACTACAGTTCTTTTGCCCTGAAGGTTCTCGACCCGGATGTTGTCTCCGAGGCTTCCGTTCTCAAGGGCTTGCCCTCGTGATGTCAGTGACATGTTTGCCGTATGCAGCTCTATGACGACCATTTGGCCACGTGCTACCAGGACAGGGCGCTCTACGTCTCCTGCGCTGACAGGCTCTCCCGGGCGCATGGAGCGGCGTAACTCCATGCCGATGATTCTGTCTGAATCAACAAGGGCGGAGTCCCGTAATTCCTTGTGGCGAACACGCTTCCAAGTGATGTCCTTGGCACGGATAATTTCACGACGGGTCATCGGACGGGTCAGAACCGGCAGTTCGACTGTCTCGTGCAGTCGTCCTGACAAACGAAGTTTTTTGGGTTCAGAACCGCCAACTGGCAGGGTCAGAGTGGCGCTGAAACGTCCGAACCGGTCTGTGGCAATATCCACGACATGGATATTATCGAGATCACCGGCAAGTATATCGACGGGGGCAGGCATGGTGGTTAGCTCGATGTCTGTTCCGGGTGCGATACCGCGTTGTTCCAGTGCCTGACGCAGGACATTCATAATGTCGTCTTGCCCTATGGTGGTGCTGTCACGCGTTATGGTAGCTTGGTCCATGGGGCTGGCAGGAAGCCATCCTAGGTTCCAGGCTGCAGAAATAGCGGTCAGGCGATCAGCGCCCAGAACCAGCTGCTCTCCGGCTGCGGGTGCATGTATGACTTCGACATCCCCGCTTTCCAAGATTCCTGTTACGGGGCTGAACAAGTCCCCCAAACGAACGGAATGCCCGGTGACAACGATGTTGCGATTCAGGGATACCGGAACTGCGGCTGTCCCGTTTCTTTGTGCCGCAGCCATCAAGGCTTCCGGTACGCTGACCAGAATGGGTCCTGAACCCGTCCGGGCCACGGCTTCACCGGCAAGGCCGGCCGCCAGAAACACGACAAGTATGCGCAGGGTAGTGGTCATGGTTTCAAGGTCCAGTCAGTCATGGTTCTTAGCGGAGCTGGCTGATCGTCCGCATCATTTCATCGGATGCGGTAATGACTTTGGAGTTCATTTCATAAGCGCGCTGGGCAGAGATCAGCTCGGTGATTTCGGACACAACGTTGACATTCGAGGTTTCAAGAAAACCCTGTAGAAGGCCGCCAAACCCGGGTGCACCCGGATTCCCGACGGTCGCAGCCCCGGATGCCTGTGTTTCAACCAGAAGATTTTTCCCGATTGCGGCAAGGCCGGCATCGTTTGCAAAGGTTGCCAGCTGAATCTGGCCGACGTTCTGGGGGGCAACCTGTCCATCGATCTTGACGATCACCTCGCCCGAAGCATTGATCGTGACGCCGGTCGCATTCTGGGGGATCACGATCCCTGGCTGGAGTGTGTAACCATCGTGTGATACCAGCTGACCATTGGGGTCTGGCTGGAATGCGCCATCACGGGTATAGGCCGTGGTGCCATCAGGCAATGTGATCTGGAAGTACCCCTTGCCCTGAATGGCAATGTCATACGAATTGTTGGTCGATGTCATGCTGCCCTGTTCGGCAATCCGGTATACGGCATTGGTTTTGACGCCAAGCCCCAGCTGGATACCGGCCGGAACAATGGTTCCTGTATCGGAAGAGTTGTCACCGGGCCTGCGCACATCCTGGTACAGAAGATCGGCGAACTCGGCACGCCTTCTGGCATAAGCCGTTGTGTTCATGTTTGCGATGTTGTTGGAGATGACCTCAACGTTTGTCTGTTGAGCCAGCATCCCCGTTCCGCCAATAGCCAACGACCGCATCTTCTTTTTCCTTCCGCATCATTCCCCTGTGTGGGGCCATGCTTTTCTTTCCCGTTGCCGGGAGTACATATCCAGCCGGTTATGCGCTACGCCGTGCCCATGTATCCATGGTGCGACGGACGCGCTCGTCTTCTCTTTCAATCATCATATTTGAACGTTCATAGGCCCTCTGGATGTCGATCATCCGTGTGATCTCTATGATTCCATTGACGTTTGAGCCTTCTAGCGCACCTTGGACAACACCGGGTTTCTGCGCTGGTTCCGCGTTCATTCCCTCGGGCGCTTCCCACAAAGTTGATCCATAGCGTTTCAGGCGCTGGGGATTTTCAAAGGTCACTGTTTTCAGCCGACCAACGGGCCCGTTTTCTGTTGCCACTGTTCCATTCGCCATGATGGAGATCTGGGACTCATTTGGGGCAATGAAGATCGGTGTGTTGTTGTCGGTCATGATCGGGTAGCCATCGTGATTGGACAGTTGCCCCTGTTCGTTCAGGATCAGTGACCCCCCACGTGAGTACTTCTCGCCGGCAGGTGTCTCCACAGACAGGAAAACATCTGGGCGCTCCAAGGCTACATCTAGGGTGTTCCCTGTGTGCCGGATTGGCCCCTGACTCAGGTCATTGACTGTTCCAAAATCCTGTACGAATCGAACTTGGTCCCTGAAGACCGAGTCTGTATTCGGTGTGCGCACCATATAATCGGTGAACAACGTGTCCTGTCGCCGATAGTTTGTTGTGTTCATATTGGCCAAGTTGTTGGCGACCGTTTCCATACGGCGCCATAGGGCTGTTTGGGCAGACAGGGCGATGTAACCCGTATTTTGCATGGCCTTTCTAGTCTCCCGTCGGCATTGCTTTTGTGTCGATCAGGGAAAGCACATATCGTGCCAGCTTGTTTAATGCTGATATATGAGTGTGTTATGCTTTTATGGCATCCTGTCTTGCCCGGGACTCAGGTAAAAAGGTGTATGGTGGGAAGGCAGAAAATTCCGCCAGGGTCGACACGGGAAAGCCCTAACCCCTTGTTAAGGGTTCCTGCGTAGTCTTTGTCCAAGAAGGATATATGTTTGTACGTGGTGAACCTCGCCCGCACATGGATTGGTTGATGCCGAGGGGACGATGGCTGAAGATCTTGATGAAGAATATGACGACGACGACGGCGACGGCGATGGTGGTGGTGGCGGCGGTGGCGGCGGCGGTGGCGGACGCAAGAAGCTGTTGCTACTGATCTTGCTGCCAATCCTGTTGATTGTTGGTGGCGTTGCCGGTGCATGGTTTGCAGGTGTTTTTGATCGCAAGCCACCGCCGGAGGCTGAGGCAGCCGCTGCGTCTGGTGAAGGTGCCGCGCCGCAGTCTGCTGGCGCCGCCGGTGCGCCTGGCGCTGGTGGTGCGCCCGGAGTTCCTGCTGGTCCGGCTTTCTATGACCTGCCGGAGATGGTGGTGGACATTGCCGGGCAGGGCCGCAAGCGGACTTTTATGAAAGTCCGGGTCAGTCTGGAGTTATCGTCGCAGGCGGATGTTCCCGTCGTGGAAAGTGTCATGCCGCGTATTGTCGATAATTTCCAAGTGTATTTGCGTGAGCTGCGTATTGAGGATCTTCAGGGTGCTGCCGGGATTTATCGCCTGCGAGAGGAACTCTTGCTGCGTGTTAATTCTGCTGTACGGCCTGCCAAGGTGAACGATGTTCTGTTCAAAGAAATGCTGGTTCAGTAGCCCTCTGTTCATGTGGAGGGGGAGTGGGGTGAAGTGAGGGAAGCAGGATGACCGCGCCTCAGGATGCAGACCGGACCGCCGAAGACGAAGAAGCCCTGATGAAGGAATGGGAAGCCATGTCCGGCGGCGGTGGTGGCGGCGGCGGTGGTGGTGGAGAAGAAGGGGATGACGCCGATGCTATGGCCGCTGAATGGGAGGCCATGCTGGGTGGCGGGGATGGTGGTGGCGGAGTTGCGACCGAAGTAAAGCCTGAGTTTACAGCCAGCTCTTCTTCGGGGCGTGAAAGTACACGTGTTCTGAACCAAGATGAAATCGACAGCCTTTTGGGCTTCGATGATTCCGACGACGAGCGCAGCGACAAGACGGGTATTCAGGCCATTCTGAATTCTGCCTTGGTGTCGTACGAACGCCTGCCCATGCTGGAGGTGGTGTTTGATCGACTTGTGCGCATGATGTCAACGTCATTGCGTAATTTTACGTCTGATAACGTCGAGGTTTCACTCGATAATATTTATAATCTTCGGTTCGGTGATTACCTGAACTCCATTCCCTTGCCGGCGATGCTGACTGTTTTTAAGGCCGAAGAGTGGGATAACTATGGCCTTATGACGGTTGATTCTGCCCTGATTTATTCTATCGTTGACGTGCTTTTGGGCGGGCGTCGCGGGACGGCGGCTATGCGTGTTGAGGGGCGCCCCTATACGACCATTGAACGCAACTTGGTCGAACGGATGATTCACGTCCTTCTGGCCGACCTTTCTGCAGCTTTTGATCCGCTGTCACCGGTTACGTTCCGTTTTGATCGCTTGGAAACCAATCCCCGCTTTGCCACCATTTCCCGACCTTCCAATGCTGCGATTGTGGCCAAGCTCCGAATCGATATGGAGGATCGCGGCGGCAGGGTTGAGCTTCTATTGCCCTATGCGACTTTGGAGCCTGTCCGTGAGCTCCTGTTGCAGATGTTCATGGGGGAAAAGTTTGGTCGTGACTCGATCTGGGAAACCCACTTGGCTGAAGAGATGTGGTTCACCGAGGTCGAGATGGAGGCTGTTTTGGATGAGCAGACCATGTCTCTACGCGATATCCTGAACCTGGAAGTGGGGTCCCGGATTATGCTGAATGCAGCTCCCAATTCGCCCGTTGAGTTGCGCTGTGGCGATATTCCCATGTTTTCCGGGCAAATGGGACGCAGGGGTAACCACATCTCAATCCGGGTTGATTCCAAAATCAGGCAGCAGAGGAGGTAGTGCTGTGGATATTGCGCTGATCCTCGATGTGTTGGTTGTTCTGCTTCTGGTGCCAACGATTGTGTTTGCCGTCCTTCTTAACAACAGGCTTTCTGCACTACGCCGGAACCGTGAGGATCTGGCGCGCCTGATTGCTGCCTTCAATGAAGCGACGGTTAGGGCCGAGAGTGGTATTCCCCGCCTGCGCAAGGCTGGTGAGGATGCAGGGCGCCTTCTACAGGAGAAGATTGAAAGAGCGCAGGTCTTGCGTGATGACCTTGCGTTCATGGTTGAACGTGCTTCCGCAATGGCAGAGCGGCTTGATGGAGCTGCACGTGCCGCAAAGGATAAAGCCGGGCGTGCTCTGTCTTCTGTTATCCCTGCTTCCGGAAACTCTGTTTCGGGAGGTCCGCCGGTTGATCCTGTTGCTGCGGCTGAGTCTGTTGTTGCCGCCGCCGCCGCTGCCGCTGCCGCTGCTGGATTGTCTGCATCCGGAGCCCGTGTTCCTCCCCCGGCTCAGCTTGATATTGAAAGTGCTGCTGCTGCTGCTGAGTATGCCGAAAACACGTCTGTTGCAAGGGTACCCTCAGCCACAGAGATTATTCGGGACGACTCGCACGTAATTCCTGATGTGCGTCCTGTTTCTCAGTCTGGTTTGGCTATACCCCAGCCACCATCGTTGGGGAGTGCTTTGGCCACAACGGAGAGGGCTGAAGCTGCGATTCCCCCCAAGCGCGTTGAGACAGAAAGAAAGCACGCACCGATACCCCGGGATGATGACCGGTCTGAAGCTGAGAAAGAGCTTCTGCGTGCTCTCAGGTCGGTACGTTGAGGGGGCAAGGTATGGCAGGACTCAAAACCCCACGGATTCGCCTGCTGCCACTGGTCATTTTTGTGGCGGTTTTGATGCTGTCAGTGCGGCTGGAGTCTTTATGGCACGATATTGGGGCTGGTTTTGAACAGGTCAGCCAACCGAGCAGGGATATCTCTTTGACCCGCATGGCAGAATCGCCTGCGACAAGAGCTGTCTCTGTCCCGAGTCCAGCAGAAGAGCCGGGTATTCACATTGGTTCTGCTGTTGCACAGACATCAGCCCCGGCACCCTCGTCCCTGTCTGATCTTGAGGGTGGTGGAGGGCCATCATTTACGCGCACAGAGGTTGATGTCCTCCAGAGGCTGGCGGAACGGCGTGAACTTCTTGACCGTCGAGAAAAAGAGTTGGATACCCGTGATGGCATGCTAAAGGCGGCAGAGAAACGCATAGATCGTAAGATTGTTGAGCTACAGAACCTAGAGAAGACGATCAGCCAGCTTTTGAATCGTCATAACGAGGCCGAGAAGCGCAGAATTGACCAGCTGGTCAAGATTTATGCCACTATGAAGCCAAAAGATGCGGCCGGTATTTTCAATGCTCTGGAAATGGGCATTCTTCTGACTATCATGGAGAACATGAAGGAGGCCAAGACAGCGCCTATCCTTGCTGCGATGGAGCCAGAGAAGGCGCGGGCCGTGACAATGGAGATGAGCCGCCGGCACCAGCTTCCTGCCCCCGGAAAAGGGGAGCCTAGCAAGTAAATATGGGTTCCGTTATGTGTTGGGTATAAGTATGGTTGGAAAGATGTTGCGTCCAAGGGGTTGAGTCTTTTAGTAACAATGGGAAAGATGTTCTAGAGATCGCTGTGGCTGCCCGTTTGGCCGTCATGAACGGAGTGTGAGATGGCTGTCGACAAAGACATGAACATTCTGATTGTGGATGACTACAAGACGATGCTTCGCATCATCCGCAATCTGCTGAAGCAGCTGGGCTTCAGCAACATAGATGAGGCGTCCGACGGCAGCGCGGCTTTGTCCCAGCTTCGAAGCGGGCCAACGTACGGCTTGGTGATTTCGGACTGGAACATGGAGCCCATGACCGGGCTCCAGCTCCTGAGGGAGGTTCGTGCTGATCCCAAGCTGAAGGCTTTGCCCTTCATCATGGTCACGGCCGAATCCAAGTCCGAGAACGTTATCGCAGCTAAGGAAGCTGGCGTTTCGAACTACATCGTCAAGCCCTTCAATGCTGAAACGCTGAAGGCCAAGATGGTCAGCGTTCTGGGCGATTTCTGAGCTTGTCCCGGCGCGCCGTCCTGATTCTGGATTTCAGACCGGAGGCCCATGATCATGGTCGGTGACCCTTCCTCTCAAGAGGCTCCGTCGTCTGGACAGGACAGCGGCCTTCACCGTGCTGTTGCTTCCCGTATTGCAGATATCCGCGAGGCTCACGGCGTTGCTGTGCCTGTCGACAATATAGGTGGTGTTGTTGCGGATATCCTTGATACCCTTTCCGGTGAGTTGTCTGCCGAGGATATGCGGCTTTACCAAGAGGTAGAGCAGCTGGCCCAGTACATACGTCAGGCTCGGTCAGAGATTGCGGCCCTTAATCCCACGGATATCCGGGAAGAGTTTCTCCCTACGGCAACGGATGAACTGGATGCAATTATCCAGTCCACAGAAAACGCCACGGGTTCCATCATGGATGCGACCGAAGCCGTCGAGGAGGTATCTGGTCTTGTTAGTGAAGACTTGGGATCCCGGCTCATGGATGCAGCGACAATGATATACGAGGCCTGCTCGTTCCAAGATCTGACGGGGCAGCGCATTACAAAAGTTGTTCGCATGCTTAAGAGTATAGAGGAGCGGGTCGAGAGTTTGGTCAAGGCATTCGATCCCAAGCTCCTTGCTGCTGCACGTGATGCGGCAGCGGCTGAGTCGGTTCAGCAGGCGGGGAACAGGGGGCGTGCCCGTGCAGCTGCTGTTGGTGATAACGAGGGGGATGATGCCTTGCTCAATGGTCCACAGCTGGATGGGGATGCGATGAAACAGGGGGATATCGATTCTCTGCTTCACGGTACGGGTCCCAAGCGGACCTGAGTGGCTGGGCCGCGATGACTGATCCTGTCGATGAATCATCCCGTCGTTCAGTCCTGTTAGGTGGTACCACGACACTGTTCCTCTCTTTATCGCTGCTACTACTTGGTTTCTTCATTATTCTGGTTTCCTCTTCCCGCTATGACAGTCATCGTGCAACACCTGTCCTGTCAGGTGTTGCACGGGCTTTTTCTGACTCTCGTCATCATGATGGCTTGGTTGATCAGGAATTATTTACGGGGCGGCATGGTCGCTGGTTGTCGAGTGCGCGTTCTTTTGAGGCTGCGCTGACACGAGCCCTGACAACGGATTTACGGGTTCTTCCGGTTATTCACTATGTTGGCGCTGACACTCTAAGGGCACTCCTTCCCGTCGAGTCCCTTTTTGAGCCGGGTAAAGCTTCATTCCGGTCTGAACGTCAGGCATTTCTGGATCACCTGGTTGCCGTACTGTCATCTCCCCCTGCTGGATTTTCTTGCGAGATGAGTGTTCTGATTCAAGTTTCCGCTATGGACCGGGTTGGAGAGGTGCTTTTGGCTGAACAGCGTGTGGTTGGTTTTGCCAGTCTTGCGGCAGCCCGTGGCATGCCTTTGTCCCAGCTTGTTGTTGGCGAGGAAATTGGCAAGGAAGGTGATCTTGTCCTGGCCTTCCGTCTGATGCCTGATGGGGGGTGAGCCTTGGTCGGGTACAAAGATGGGGAACCGTATTCTACAGACTCTGCGTTATCAAAGGACATTGGCACGTCATCCGGCGTCTGGATTTATACGTTCACAGATCTTATCCTGCTTCTGCTGTCCTTTTTTGTGATGCTGTACGCCATGGGGAATCCTGATCTCCGTTATCTGCGTTCTTTGGTTGATGGCATATCAACCCGGCCTGCTCCCTTGGTGATTCGAGAGGTATCTGAAACAAGCCCTGACCTTTCCATGGTGCAGGTTGCTGTTTCTCCTGGACAAAATATTTCCTATCTCCGTGCCCTTATCGGACAAACGCTTCAGAATGAACCCCGTCTTAACGGCATGGTAATGACCATGTCCGATGATCAGCTTGTATTATCATTGCCGGGGAAGGTTCTGTTTCCGGCTGGGGAGGCGGTTCCGGCGCCGGGTGGATCGGATATTTTGGCAGAAGTTGCGAACCTTGTATCTCGTCTGGATAACCGTTTAGTTATTGCCGGGCGAGCAGATGGAGGACAAACGGGGTCTGCTATGGCGTGGACCTTGTCCTTGGCCCGTGCGCGTGTTGTTGCGCAGGCTATGCGGTCTGCCGGATACCCCGGCGATCTTGGTCTTGTTGGTTATGGGGGGGCTCGTCCGGTTGCGGGGGTTCCAGCAGATGCTGTGCAACCGGTTGATATCCTCATTCTACCGGAGCGGAACAGGCGATGATGTCCGCGTGGAGATGGTGTGCTGCGGTTCTGGCCCCGCTCTTCTTGGTGGCGGTGTTGCTGGCGTTTGGCTCATCATCTGCGGTCCAAGCTTTTGAAACTAGGGCAGGGTTGCACGACACCTATGGCCGTCTGGTGTTTGATTGGGGCATTCCCGTTAAATATAATCTCGCGGTTTCCGGTACGACCGCGACCATGACCTTTGACAAACCGGTGGAAAAAGATCCGTCTTCCGTGATCAAACCTATCCGGTCCTATGTCGACTCAGTCTCACTGTCCCCGGACACGTTGGTTGTCACCATGGTTATGAAAGAGCCATGGTCAGTGCGGGTTCTGACGGTCGGTACGGCTATTGCTGTTGATTTTTCCAAGGACGTGAAGTCAGGCCCACAACAAGCTGGTAGTAGTGCGAAAACATCGCCTGCGCAGCCCGCTACAGCTCAAGTACCGTCTTCCTCTGCAGGAGCTGGGGTGGTCTCCCCTCCTGTTGCTCCTGCAGTATCACCACCAGCAGAGGCTGATCGTGGATCATCGCCAGCGCAGGCTGCGCCCACTGAAGCCGTATCTGGTATCAAGTCCAGCGGTGTGGGGGTGTCGGTTTCCAGCGAACCGGGGGGAATTACCCGTATTGCCTTGGATTGGCCGCAGCGGCAGCGTTATACTGTGCAGCGTGGTGACGGCAAGACAACAGTGACATTTCCGCGCACGGCAACGATCGATATCGCGTCGTTGCGATCCGCCTTACCAGAGTCCCTGAAAAATATTGCCGTAGAAGAAGGACGTGGGCGTCTGGCGATAACCGTTCCGGTTCCTCCGCGTGCAACGTTGATGACGGCGGCGGATGGCAAGCGTGTTTTGATTGACCTCAAGCAAACAGGGGGAGAGACATCTCCCGTTACATCCTCGCCTGATCCGGCGACGGCCCCGGATGCGCCTGCTGCAAATGCACCTCCAACAGAAGTGGCGGCCAGTTCACCTGCCGGCAAGGCTGCAACAGATACCGAGGCTGCGGCCTCTTCCTCTCCCACGACAACGACGCCACCACCACCACCCAGCGCTGCCGTTCAGGCTTTGGAACAGGCCATGAGAGATAGGCTGGGGCTGGCCAAGCCTGCTCCACCACCACCACCCTCTTCATCAGATTCTGATTCTGTCCGAGTAGAGGAGGGGCGCAGTGGGGATGCCCCTGTTGCGGCCAGTCTTTCATTCCCCTGGAATGAGCCGGCAGCCGCTGCTGTTTTTCGGCGTGGCGGCTGGACATGGGTCGTCTTTGATCGCCCCAAGGAGATGGATCTGGGTTTGCTGCGTCGTCTGGGTAGTGGTGTTGTGCGCGAGATTGAGCAGATCCCTAGCCGCTCCGCTACGGTGATCCGCATGTTGGTTGAGCCGGGCTATAATCCGTCGGTACGCCGTGAAGGCTTGTTGTGGGTTGTTGATCTATTGCGTCAACCGTGGCGGCCGGCCAATCCAACAGCGGTCGAGGCTCAGCCCAAAAGCCCGGTTGGTCCCCGGTTGTTCGTACCCGTGGCCGAAGGTGGTCGTGCCATGGTGCTGGAAGATCCGGAAGTGGGCGATCGTTTTATTGTTGTTCCCTTGGTTCCTTTGGGGATCGGTATTTTTCCGGCCTATAGTTTCCCGGACGTCGATATTCCTGTCACGGTGCAGGGTATTCTGGTTGAGCCGAAGTCAGATCGTATTGTTGTCAACTCCACCCGGAATGGGGTTGATGTAACGGCCCGTGGTGGTCTGACCTTCTCGCCTGATCTTGCTCAAGCTGAGCTGTTAAGCAGCATTGGCACCAAGACAGACTTCAAAAAGGTACTGGATATTGATGCCTGGATGCATGGACCAGAAGAGGACTTTTCAAAGAATAGAAAGCAGCTGCAAATTGCCGTGGCCAGCACGCCACCGGCACGGCGCAATAATGCTCGGCTTGACTTGGCCAGGTTCTTTTTTGCGCACGGACGTGCGGCCGAATCGCTGGGTATCCTCAAGGTGCTGGCTGATGATGACAAGGAAATCGTCAACACGGGCGCATTTCGCGCTTTGCGTGGCGTGTCCTCGTTTTTGATGGGACGCTATCCGGAAGCCATAGAGGATCTGGAGCACGCCAGTCTGAAAGGTGTGGAAGAGGCGGCATTCTGGCGTGCTGCCGCGCAGGTAGAGATGGGGGACCCGGGCTTGCAGGCGCAGGCTCTGCGGGCCTATGGGGGGGTGATCGGCAATTATCCCCAGCGTGTGAAAATTCCGCTGGCTCTTACAGCAGCCAAAGCTACGGTCAGTGTCAGTGATGAAATTGGAACCAATACGTTCCTGACAGCCGCCCGGTCTGACCACAATACCCAGCGTGAGCTTGCTGCCATCAACTACATCGAGGGCAAGCTCTCGCAGTCGAAGGGGAATTTCGAGATTGCGCTGGACCGCTTTGCTGACGCTATTGAAACAGGCGATCGGTACTACAGTGCGGTTGCATCGTACGACCGGTTGATGTTGCAGAAGAAGATAGAGGAAATCGACACCGAAACCCTTGTCAACGGTTTGGAGCGTCTTCGTTATGCATGGCGCGGCGGCGCTTTTGAATTTAACTTGTTGATGACTCTGGGGAATCTGGAGCGTGATCGTGGGCGTTATGGCGAAGCATTACGTATCTGGCAGCAGGCCGCCACGTACTTTCAGGATTATCGCGAGGCAGAGAAGGCAACAGCCAGTATGCGCGATGCTTTTGAGTCCCTGTTTCTCAAAGGCGCGGCAGACAGCATGAGCCCGGTCGGTGCTATTGCCCTGTATGATGAATTCCGTGAATTGACGCCAACTGGGGAGAAAGGCGATGAAATGATCCGTCGTCTGGCCGACCGATTAGTGGGGGTTGATTTGTTGTCCCAGGCGGCTTCCCTTCTGGACCGTCAGGTAACCTATCGTTTGGGCGGGGTCGAGAAAAGCCGGGTTGGGGCTAGGCTTGCCTTGGTCAACTTGCTGGACAAGCAGCCCCAGAAAGCCGTTGAGGCTTTATTGAAAACAGCCGATCCGGCCACTCCCGAACCACTGGAGGCCCAGAGACAACGACTGTTGGCCCGGGCTCTGTCGGACATGGGGCGGGGAACTGAGGCGATTGACCTTCTGGGGCTTGATACATCAACCGAGGCAGACTTGCTGCGAACGGAGATTTACTGGAAAGAGCAGAATTGGCCTGCTGTTGCCCAGACCCTTGAGAAGCTGACGCCGGAGCCAGAGAGTGGCCTTGTCTTGACCGACACCCAAGCTAGGTTGCTGCTAGACTGGGCTACGGCCCTGACCTTGGCACAGGATGAGCGCGGCATCATGGACCTGCGTAAATTGTATATGCCGGCCATGAAGAAAACATCCTATCACACAGCCTTCGACCTGATTACAACCACCCCGGAAGGTGGGTTGATTGACTACAGGACCGTATCCGGGCGCATCCGGCAGGCTGAGAACTTTCGCTCTTTCATGGCGGGCTATGAAGAGAAGCTGAAGAGTATGGGGCTTAGTACAATCAATTGATAGGTCGCGATGACACGCCTTCTGTCTGTTAACGGGAGAAGCGTGTCGACATCAGAATAAGGGTCTGTGTGCGTTCGACGCCCGTGATGCTTCCAATGCGGTCTGTGATTGTATCAAGGGCATCCATTGTTTCGGCAGCAACTTCGGCAATCATGTCAAATGCACCACTGATGGCGTGGAGAGCCCTGACTTCCAGCATTGGCTTTATTCCGCTGGACACCCGCGCCGCATGTTTGGGGGATACGCTGATCAGGACATGAGCCCGTATTATGCGCCGGGAAAACTCATCAGCCAGACGAATTGTATAGCTTTCAATAATACCTTGTTCCTCAAGGCGTTTGATCCGGTGCTGGATGGTGCTGCGTGACACATCCAGTCGTCTGGCCAAGGCTGCGGTCGGTTCCCGAGCATCAGCACGTAATGCATCCAGAATCTGGCGATCCAGATTATCCAGCATGGGTCTTCTCATTCAGTTTGGAAAACACGTGGCGCGCATTGTGGCACATTGCCGTGTCTCAGGCGACAGATCGTATATAAGGATTTTTCTATTGCAGGATTCCGTAGCTCTGGACAAGAGAGCCAACCAGCAGGTGCCAGCCATCAACCAGCACAAAGAAAACAAGCTTGAAGGGCAGGGCCAGCATCATGGGTGGCAGCATCATCATGCCCATGCTCATCAACACACTGGCAATGACCATGTCGATGATGATGAACGGAAGGTAGATCAGGAACCCGATTTCGAAAGCCCTTAGAAGTTCCGAGATCATGAAAGCGGGTATCAGGGCCCGTAGCGGCGTCTGTTCCGGCCCTTCTACCGGCTCAAGATTGGCCATATCCATGAAGAGCTGTAAATCCTTGGGGCGTGTGTGTTCGACCATAAACATGCGAAAGGGCATAACGGAACGGTCAAATGCCTCGAATTCGTCAATCTGGTCATTCATCATCGGCTCCATCCCTTGTTTCCATGCGGTCTCAAGGGTTGGCTGCATAATAAAAATGGTCATGAACAGTGCCAAGCTGGCCATAACCTGATTGGGAGGCGTCGTTCCTGTTCCCATGGCATTCCGCAGGACAGAGAAAACAACAATCAGTCGGGTGAAGCAGGTTACCATCAGCAGAAAGGACGGTGCCAATGTTAGCACTGTCATCAGCAAAATCAGCCGAACAATGGTCGCTGTTGTTGATCCGCTCCCGGATGGTCCGAAATCAAGGTTGATTTGTTGGGCAAGGGCCTCGTGTGGTAGCAGGAGTATGAGCAACAGGAACAAAAGTGTTGCCTTGCTCGGTATGCTGAAAAGCCTGTTTCTCATGGCACTCTCTCCGGCTCTGGCAACAAGGTGTCCGCACAAATGGTATGTTGCGCTGTCTCCTGTTCTGTCGTTGTGAAGCTTGGTGCTACTTGGCCCGCGTCAATCAATAATTCACTGGTGTTTCCGAGAAGGATGAGGTGTTCACGATCATTGTGCCGGACAAGGACAAGCTGTCGGCGGGCATCTAGGTTCAGGCGTTCCGTAATTTCCAAGCTTGGGGCAGAACGTTTTCCAGCCCACGAGCGTATCGGGCTGATGCGTCGCACAACGGCACCAGCCATGAAAATCATGCCGATAACCAGAAAAAGGGCAAGCAGTGGCCGAAGATAAAAGTCTGTGTCCATGAGATGCGGTCATCAGGCCTGGAAGAGATCAGAAACAAAAATATTACACAGAGCGGGTGGGGTGGGGTGCCGGATCACTCTGCCGGTGCGTGACGGTATCGCTTTGGTGATGTTCTTCCCCCAGTGGAGGTATATGCAGCTTCTGCGCATGACGGTATGCGGCACCAACGGTTACGGATTGTGTCGGTTCGTTGCCGGGCTGAATACTTGGACGTAGCGCAAGATCTCCGAATCGGTTGCGCATCTCGGTCTCAAGAGCATCGAGATCATAAAAAAGGGCTTCCATCATGGGACGGAGACCACGGGCATCATCTTTTGTCATCAGGTGAATAGATGTGCACGCCGTTCGTATCATGCGCTCCAGATCCCCGAGGCGAGGAAGGGTGCCATCTGAAATAGAAGAGCGTGCCCGGAAGAGGATATCGCCGATGCGGCGCAGTTCTTGACGCAACACGGCACTGTCAGGGATACCTGGAACCGGGGGGCGGTGTGGAGCCGTCATGGCATTGCTCCTCCGAGGTGTGGTGCCGCAGGGGGCAGTGGATAGGCCCCGTTTGCTCGATAGACATACACCAGTAGTTCTGCCACGGCGGCAAAAGCTTCGGTCGGAATTTCAGAGTCCAGATCAACAGCAGATAGTATCTGGGCCAAGTCGGCATCCTGCCGGACTTTTACACCACTTGCGAAAGCAATATTCAGAATCTGGTCCGCAACGAACCCGCGCCCTGATGCAACAACCCTAGGAATTGCATCAACGGACGGATCGTGATCCACAGCGACGGCGATGGGCTGTGTGCTTGCGGACGCGTTACCGTCTTGGTGTGACCCGGATCCGGACTCCGGTGGTGGTTTGGGGGTGCCGGTATTCACCGGGTATTTCCTTCCACTCTGAGCAAGCCCATCGGCCTTGTGACCATTCAGTGACAGACCATATCATGTGGGGGTGGCGCTTAAAAAATCGTTTAGCTTGGCGCCGGGTTACGATGTTCCGATATCCGGAGGTGTTGTAAACGAGTCTTTACTCTTTCTTAAAGAGGTGGGCTGGATCATGTCTGCACACCCGAGGCTACTTGTGAGCAGGTAGCCTAGACTGTATGCCCCGTACGGCAGGGACAGGGAATTATGGATACATCCAAGTTATCGTTGTTTCGTATGGCCCGTACAAAGATGGACTGGCTTGCCCAGCGTCAGCGCGTTCTGGCCCAGAATATTTCAAACGCGGATACCCCGAAATTCAAGGCGAAAGACCTGAGGGAGCTTGATTTCGGGAAAATGGTCTTGGATGCGACGGAGCCATCTGTCAAGCCGGCCATGACCAACCCATCCCACATGGGGGCCGCCCTGCCGGATCTGGGTCCGTATCGCGAAGTTGCTGTGCGCAGAACATGGGAGCGTTCCATTGACGGCAATCCCGTTGTTCTTGAGGAGCAGATGGAAAAGATGGCCAGGGGGCGGTCCCAGTACGATCTAGCCTTGCAGTTGGTCAAGAAGAACCTGACAATGATTAAGTCCGCGCTTGGGCAGCGTTGACGTGAGGGATGTAGCACCTGCGCTCTCTGTCTGGCGCGATTGTGGTGTAGGGGGTATGGGATATGGATGATCTTTCGAAAGCGACGTCGATCGCCTCGTTCGGGGCGAAAGCCCAGGCGAAGCGTCTGCGTGTGATTTCGGAAAATCTGGCCAATGCCGATTCTTTGGCCAAAACCCCGGGTGGCGAACCGTACCGGCGCAAGATTCTTCAATTTCGCAACCAGCTTGATCCATCCCTTGAGGTGGATACAGTGCGTGCCGATCGTACCGATCGTGACATGACCGATTTTGGGCGGAAGTATGATCCCGGGCATCCGGGTGCGGATGAGCAGGGGTATGTCATGACCCCGAACGTCAATCCGTTGATCGAAGTGATGGACCTGCGGGAAGCGCAGAGATCTTACGAGGCCAACCTGAATACAATCAGCATATCGCGTGATCTTCTGGGCAAGACATTGGATCTTCTCCGGTGATGCTGTTGTTTGCAGTCGCGGCGTTTGATGGATGACGGCCATGACCAATTCTATTTCCAGCGCCATACAGGCATACCGGACAGCTGCTCGTCAGGTTCTGGGATCGGCCACGGAAACGGCCGAGACTGTTCGTGCCGCAACATCCTCCGTTGGTGCTCCATCACCTGAAAATGGCCTTTTTGGCGATATGGTCCGGTCTTCCCTGAAGGAGGCTGTGCAGGTTCAAAGGACGGCAGAGGCTGTCAGCCTGAGGGGCATTGCCGGGGAGGCTGATATGCGTGATGTGGTTCTGGCTGTCAGCAATGCCGAGACAACGCTGAATACCGTGGTGGCAATCCGGGATCGAGTCGTGTCTGCCTATCAGGAAATCTTGAAGATGCCGATCTGAGTGGCGTCATTTTCTTTCTGGATCCGTTCCGATGAATGAGACGCAAATTCTTGATATTGCCCGCGACAGCGTATGGGTCATGATTGTTATTGCTGCACCGGTCCTCTTGGTTGGTTTGGCTGTGGGTCTTCTGGTTTCCCTGTTTCAGGCTTTGACATCCTTGCAGGAAGCAACGCTTGTCTTTGTTCCCAAGATGCTGATTGTGTTTGGCGCCATCATCTTTCTTCTTCCTTTTATGCTGCGCCATATCACGCAGTTTACCCAGCAAATTATGGATCTGATTATTTCGCTGCCCTGATCAGGGTTGGCTGGAGACTCCGTTGTGACGCTCTCGGAATTCCTTGGTTTGAACACGTTCCATCTTTTGCTGACATTCTGCCGTGTCGGAAGCATGATGGTAACCATGCCGGGTTTCTCGGTTGGTTATTTCAATGTTCAGGCCCGTCTGCTTCTGGGTATTGGCGTGACATTGGTCATGGCCCCTGTTCTGGGGCCTGTTCTTCCCGGCTTACCCGCCACTGTTGGTCCTTTGGCTTTCTTCATCATAATCGAGGTTTTTTACGGTATTTTCCTAGGGCTGATCGGGCAGGCGGTGACAGCTTCCATCCATTTGGCCGGAACCTCCATCAGCCAGAACTCCGGGCTGATGAATGCCATGGTTTTTGATCCTGTTACGGAATCGCAGGGTGCACTTGTTATTGGTATGCTGACGACAATTGCACTGGTCAGCATTTTTGTGATGGATCTACACCATCTGATGTTGCAGGCTCTTTACCATTCCTATGCCTTGTTTCCGGTGGGACAGAACCCGGTTGCCGAAGATCATTTGACAACATGGCTTGATATTCTGGCGAAAAGCTTCTTGCTTGGCCTGTCTATGGCCATGCCTTTCATTGTTTTCGGGATTGTTTTCCAGTCTTCGATGGGATTGATGTCCCGCCTGTCGCCGCAGCTAAACGTGTTTTTTGTTGCCCTGCCTGTTCAGATCCTGTTCGGACTTGGGGTATTGTGGGTTACAGTGCCAGCCTTGATGATGTGGTTCCTGCGTCATCTGGAGGATGTTCTCATGACGTTTACCGCGGGCTGAGTCCGGAATGGCGGAAGACGAAGACAAGGAATCCAAGACCGAGGAGCCTTCCGAGCGAAAGCTCCAGCGTGCCCGACAGGAAGGGCAGGTTGCTATATCCCAAGAAATCAAGAGTCTGCTGATGCTGGTCACGGCACTGGCCTTGGTGGCCATGCTGGCTCCTTGGTTATCCGGGCAATTGAAAAAGCATCTTGGCAGTCTTTTGGCCAGTGTGCATGCAGTCCCACTGGATCCGGAAGGTTTCAGGATGTGGTTCCTGCACGCGATTTTGAAGGGTATTATTTTTTTATCGCCTGTTTTTGCCATTACATTCTTGGCAGCGATTTTGTCTGGTACCCTTCAATATGGGCTTGTGTTCACACCGAAGAAGATTGCACCGAAATTATCCAACATCAGCATGATCAGCGGCTTCCGTCGCATTTTTTCCCGTAATCAGCTTTTTGAGCTGGCAAAAGGTGTGCTGAAAATCATCCTAGTCACGGCTGTATTGCTTGCCTTGGTGGTGCCGCAGCTTGCTACCCCAGAGGTTTATATGGCCCTAGATCCTACGGTGGTTCTGGAGAATCTACACACGTTGCTGGTCCTTGTTTTGTCGGGTGTTGTGGTGACGTTCTCTCTTGTTGCTGCAGCAGACTGGTGGTGGCAGCGCTACCGGCATCGCGAGCAGTTGAAAATGACTAAGCAGGAGGTCAAGGACGAACACAAGGATACGGAGGGTGATCCCCAGATCAAGGGCAAGATCAGGCAGATGCGGTTGCAGCGTTCGCGGCAACGTATGATGGCGGCTGTTCCACAAGCCAGCGTTGTTATCACAAACCCGACCCACTATGCGGTGGCCTTACGTTACGAGATGGATGAAATGCCTGCCCCGAAACTGGTCGCCAAGGGCGTGGACAGCCTTGCCCTGCGTATTCGTGCCATTGCTGAGGAACATGATATCCCGATCATGGAAAACCCCCCGTTAGCGCGTGTGCTGTATTCCGCTGTGGAGCTGGACCAAGAAATTCCTCCGGAGCATTACAAGGCTGTGGCTGAGGTCATTGGGTACGTTATGAAGCTGAAGAGAGCAGGGCTTACAGGTCGCGGCAGGCGTTCCGGGCAGGGGGCAGACCGTGTCACGGCAGAAGAAAGAGGACAGACCTTGTGATCATTTTGCACGATCTGCACCTTGGGGGGGTTTATGTACTGGCTGCAGGAATACTGTGCTTGGCCACGTGCAGCCTTTTCTTTTACATCCGGCACTTGCTGCGTGATGTGGGATGCCTGAGGTGTTTGCTGGAGGCCGATGATGTTGCACGTCTTATGGTGGACTCCAATGGCCATGTGCTGGCTGTAAATAGTCGTGCAAAAACTTTCTGGCGAGGGAGCAAGCCAGATGCTGAGTTGGCCCGTCGCATTGATCGTGCAGATGAGGAAACGTTTGGTGCCCTTGAGCGTTTGCTCTCTGCGGTGACGCGTCAAATTCCGGAAAATGTGGACGTTATGTTACAGGGTGAACGCGGGCTTGCGGAATGGTGGCGCATCGGGGTCTGTCCAGTGCCCATGACATCGCCGTGTGCCGGGGGGGTGATCTGGACGGCACAGGATGTTACAGCGCATCGTGCCATAGAAGATATACTGCGTCGTGACCGTGATGTTCAGGCGGAGTTTCTCTACCTTATGCCAGCAGGACTGTACTCTGTTGATGCTAATGAGCAGCTGCGCTTTGTGAACCAGCGTCTTGCAGACTGGCTTGGGTACAACGTGAATGAACTGCTGGGAATGCCCTTGTCCAGTATTCTGGCGGATGGCAGCCGGCCAGATGCCGAGGAGGCGTGGAGCGGTGTGCTCCGTTTTTGTGACCGCACCGGGAATATTTTTTCTGCGATGGTGGAGCAGGTAGCCTTTGATGATGCCGGAGAAACACGTACGCGCAGCGTCGTCATGCGTCAGGCCCATACAACAGACTTGTCCTGCTCTCCCGTAGACCAGTGGTTCCGTATTGTATTTGCTTCCCTTCCCGTAGGCTTGTGCCTTGTCGATGTTGAAGGCGTTGTAACCGATGCCAATGAAGCCTTTCTGCGTCTGTGTGGGTATGATGCTTCGTCGTTGAAAGAAACATCTGTTCGCAATGTGTTGGCAGAGGATGACCGTGTCACATGGGATGCTCTGTTTGAACAGGCCCTGCTGGACGGCAATGTCGAGGCCGGTATGGCTCGTGAAGTGCGTTTCTGCAAATGCCCTGACAAGGCAGCCTCTCTTGGCATTGTCCCCTTGGGTGGGGCTTTATTTATGGCATTTTTCTTCGATAATACCGCTCACCGTAATCTGGAAATACAGTTTGCCCAAGCCCAAAAGATGCAGGCCATGGGGCAGCTTGCTGGTGGTGTTGCCCATGATTTTAATAATTTGCTGACCGCGATGATTGGTTTCTGTGATTTGTTGTTGCAGAGGCATGGGGCTGGTGATCCATCCTTTGCCGATCTGATGCAGATCAAGCAAAATGCCAATCGTGCAGCCAACTTGGTACGTCAACTGCTTGCATTCTCGCGGAAACAACCTTTGAGGCCTCGCCAGGTTCTGGTTACCGATGCTCTGACTGAAATCAGTCATCTTCTCCGGCGCTTGCTGGGGGAAAGCATACATCTTGAGCTGCGCCTTGGACGAGATGTCGGGGCGATCAGGGTTGATCCAGGGCAGCTGGACCAAGTGATCATTAACCTTGCCGTTAATGCCAGGGATGCAATGCCGGGCGGTGGGCGCCTGAGTATAGAAACGCGACGTGAGATGGTTGGTAGCCCCATGGTTGTTGGAGCTGAAAGTCTTTCTGCCGGAGAATACACGGTTATTACTGTTTCTGATACCGGGACCGGTATTTCAAGAGAGAACCTCGCTCGTATTTTTGAACCGTTCTTCTCAACAAAGACAGGAAGTGTTGGAGCTGGAACAGGTCTTGGTTTATCGACAGTCTATGGAATTGTTCGTCAGACAGGTGGCGTAATCCTTGTGGATTCCAGCGTCGGGCAGGGAACAAAATTTATCATTTATCTGCCTTGTGCAGACAATGCAGTTACAGAAGAGGCTGAAGCCTTGGATACTGGCTTGATCGGGATCGCAGCGTCACAACGACAGGCCGTAGGAAAGGATCTATCCGGAAGCGCGACGATTCTTTTGGTGGAGGATGAGGATGCTGTTCGGGTTTTTGCATCACGTGCGCTTCGTAACAAGGGCTATCGCGTTGTTGAAGCCTGTAGCGGGGAGCAGGCGCTGGAGAAACTGGCTGATGAGCAGGATATTGATCTGCTGGTTACCGACATGATCATGCCCGGGATGGATGGTGCGACATTAGCGCGCAGGGTGAAGGTAGAAAAGCCTGATATTCAGGTGATCCTTATCTCCGGCTATTCCGAAGAAGCAGCCGGTGGCGGTATCGCGGACTCAACCGATTTTTCATTTCTTCCGAAACCATTTTCCCTGACGCAGTTGGCAGAGCGTGTTCATGCTGTCCTTCTTCGTCGAAGAGAGTGCGTGAATTCTGCCTGATATTACGGTTCTTCTTGCGAATAAGAACAAAACATGTACATTCTTCGCATTGCAGGTATCGCCCAGCTGTGAAATAAACGGGGATTGAGATGTCTCAAACCGCATTCCATCTTGTTGACAAGGACACCATGGATAAACAAAAAGCCCTAGACGCCGCACTTGCTCAGATCGAACGTGCCTTTGGCAAAGGGTCTGTCATGCGGCTTGGTCAAAATAACTCTGTAGCCGATATAGAGGCTGTATCGACTGGTTCCTTGGGTCTTGACCTTGCCCTTGGCATAGGTGGCTTGCCCCGTGGTCGGATCATAGAGATTTATGGCCCGGAAAGTTCTGGCAAGACAACACTGGCTCTGCATGTCATTGCTGAAGCACAGCGTGTCGGTGGAGCGTGCGCTTTCATTGATGCTGAACACGCACTGGATCCTGTTTATGCCCGCAAACTAGGCGTGAATCCGGACGAACTGTTTATCTCTCAGCCTGATGCTGGAGAGCAGGCGCTTGAAATTGCAGATACTTTGGTTCGTTCCGGTGCGATCGACGTACTGGTCGTTGATTCTGTCGCTGCTCTCGTTCCCAGGGCCGAACTTGAAGGTGAAATGGGTGACAGCCATGTTGGACTGCATGCCCGCCTGATGAGCCAAGCTCTGCGCAAGTTGACGTCTTCTGTTGCCCGATCCAATACTCTCGTTATCTTTATCAACCAAATTCGAATGAAAATCGGTGTGATGTTCGGGAGCCCCGAAACAACAACCGGCGGGAACGCGTTGAAGTTTTACGCATCGGTGCGTCTTGATATTCGTCGCGTAGGCCAGATCAAGGATCGTGATGATGTTGTTGGCAACCAGACTAGGGTCAAGGTTGTGAAGAACAAGGTTGCCCCACCTTTCAAGGTTATTGATTTTGATATCATGTACGGTGAAGGCATCTCCAAAACGGGAGAGCTTCTGGATCTGGGTGTGAAGGCTGGGCTTGTTGAAAAGTCTGGTGCTTGGTTTTCGTACCGTTCAACCCGCATCGGGCAGGGGCGTGAGAATGCCAAGCAGTTCTTGCGTGACAATGCAGCTATGGCTGCTGAGATTGAGCAGGCTATCAGAGCCAACGCCGGCTTGGTGAAGGATGCTATTGCAGTATCGCCCGAAACGGACGTTAGCGAAGATGCTGTGATAGCAGGATGATCGTCAGTCCTTGCTGTTTGGTGGCTGAGGTTTAATTTTTTTGGTATTAGTTTAATGAATTGTGTTGACGATTTTTGGATTGGGGCTTAGAAGGTGCGTCCCGACGCTGAGGGACTGGAGTTTCTGGTTTTTGATTGTTGGTGTTGTTAGGCAGAGTGAAGAGACGGAAGGGATACGTGGACGACCGTGTTTAGACGGTAGTCTAGTATCTTTGATTTAAGCATACGCTTTGTGAAGTTAAGAGACTGTCGATTATGACTTGAGAGTTTGATCCTGGCTCAGAACGAACGCTGGCGGCAGGCCTAACACATGCAAGTCGAGCGCCCGGATTTATCCGGGAGCGGCGCACGGGTGAGTAACGCGTGGGAACATGCCCTGAAGTACGGAACAACCTGGGGAAACCTTGGCTAATACCGTATACGCCCTGAGGGGGAAAGATTTATCGCTTTGGGATTGGCCCGCGTTGGATTAGCTAGTTGGTGTGGTAACGGCGCACCAAGGCGACGATCCATAACTGGTCTGAGAGGATGACCAGTCACACTGGGACTGAGACACGGCCCAGACTCCTACGGGAGGCAGCAGTGGGGAATATTGGACAATGGGCGAAAGCCTGATCCAGCCATGCCGCGTGAGTGAAGAAGGCCTTCGGGTTGTAAAGCTCTTTCAGCGGGGACGATGATGACGGTACCCGCAGAAGAAGCCCCGGCTAACTTCGTGCCAGCAGCCGCGGTAATACGAAGGGGGCTAGCGTTGTTCGGAATTACTGGGCGTAAAGCGCGCGTAGGCGGCTTTGTCAGTCAGGGGTGAAATCCCGGGGCTCAACCCCGGAACTGCCTTTGATACTGCAAGGCTTGAGTCCGTGAGAGGATGGTGGAATACCCAGTGTAGAGGTGAAATTCGTAGATATTGGGTGGAACACCGGTGGCGAAGGCGACCATCTGGCACGGTACTGACGCTGAGGTGCGAAAGCGTGGGGAGCAAACAGGATTAGATACCCTGGTAGTCCACGCTGTAAACGATGAGTGCCAGCTGTCGGAATGCATGCATTTCGGTGGCGCAGCTAACGCATTAAGCACTCCGCCTGGGGAGTACGGCCGCAAGGTTAAAACTCAAAGGAATTGACGGGGGCCCGCACAAGCGGTGGAGCATGTGGTTTAATTCGAAGCAACGCGCAGAACCTTACCAGCCCTTGACATGGGGATCGCGGAACCGGAGACGGTTCCTTCAGTTCGGCTGGATCCCACACAGGTGCTGCATGGCTGTCGTCAGCTCGTGTCGTGAGATGTTGGGTTAAGTCCCGCAACGAGCGCAACCCTCGTCCTCAGTTGCCATCATTAAGTTGGGCACTCTGGGGAAACTGCCGGTGACAAGCCGGAGGAAGGTGGGGATGACGTCAAGTCCTCATGGCCCTTACGGGCTGGGCTACACATGTGCTACAATGGCGACTACAGAGGGAAGCCACTTCGCGAGAAGGCGCAAATCCCAAAAAGTCGTCCCAGTTCGGATTGCACTCTGCAACTCGAGTGCATGAAGTCGGAATCGCTAGTAATCGTGGATCAGCACGCCACGGTGAATACGTTCCCGGGCCTTGTACACACCGCCCGTCACACCATGGGAGTTGGTTTTACCCGAAGACGGTTCGCTAACCGCAAGGAGGCAGCCGGCCACGGTAGGGTCAGCGACTGGGGTGAAGTCGTAACAAGGTAGCCGTAGGGGAACCTGCGGCTGGATCACCTCCTTTCAAGGATGTATCCGGGGCAACCTGGATCACCGAGAACAAAACGCCGTGATATCACGGCATCGCACCGAAAGGTGCACCCGATACGGTCGTCCTCGTATCCCTTCCGCAGTCAGACCGTACCATACATGGTACACGCCGGTGCACAGGCTCGGGCCTGTAGCTCAGGTGGTTAGAGCGTACGCCTGATAAGCGTAAGGTCGCTGGTTCGAGTCCAGCCAGGCCCACCACCGATGCCCAGGCACACCCGCGGCCCAGGGGGCTTAGCTCAGCTGGGAGAGCGATAGCTTTGCAAGCTATAGGTCATCGGTTCGATCCCGATAGCCTCCACCACCGCGCCGCACTGACTGCAGGGAAATCCGTTCGGGGCCATGCCCCGATACCGTCTCGTTGTTATTCATTGTAAAGAAGCAAGCAATTAAAGGGTCTAGTGACCGCGTTGGATTGCAGACCGGCACGTGCCGTCCGGAAGCCCGGATGGCGATGCCATGAAGGACTGCATGTTCAACGCATAATGTATGAATGCTGTGTTCCGTGTGCAGTGGTTTTTTCCCTGCGCATGGGCTCTCAAGCGTGACAAGGGCATCTGGTGGATGCCTTGGCACTGGAAGGCGATGAAGGACGTGGCACCCTGCGAAAAGTTCCGGGGAGATGGGAGCAATCTTTGATCCGGAAATGTCCGAATGGGGAAACCCACCGCATCTGTGGTATCCACACCTGAATTCATAGGGTGTGGAAGCGAACCCGGCGAACTGAAACATCTAAGTAGCCGGAGGAAAGGAAATCAACCGAGACTCCGCAAGTAGTGGCGAGCGAACGCGGACCAGCCCAGTGGCTGCAGTGAAACAACCGGAAACGTCTGGAAAGGCGTGCCAGAGCGGGTGACAGCCCCGTACGGGTAAAAAACACTGTAGTCCTCGAGTAAGGCGGGACACGTGAAATCCTGTCTGAACATGGGGGGACCACCCTCCAAGGCTAAGTACTCTCCAGTGACCGATAGTGAACCAGTACCGTGAGGGAAAGGTGAAAAGCACCCCAACGAGGGGAGTGAAACAGTTCCTGAAACCGGATGCCTACAAGCAGTCGGAGCGGAATTCCTTCGGGAATGTCCGTGACGGCGTACCTTTTGTATAATGGGTCAGCGACTTACCGTATCGAGCAAGCTTAAGCCGGCAGGTGTAGGCGAAGCGAAAGCGAGTCTGAACAGGGCGTTCAGTTCGATGCGGTAGACCCGAAACCAGGTGATCTAGCCATGGTCAGGTTGAAGGTGGAGTAACACCCACTGGAGGACCGAACCCACGTCTGTTGAAAAAGACGGGGATGAACTGTGGCTAGGGGTGAAAGGCCAATCAAACCTGGAAATAGCTGGTTCTCCGCGAAAGCTATTTAGGTAGCGCGTCGGATCTATACCGCCGGGGGTAGAGCACTGGATCGGGACGGGGGGCGCGAGCCTTACCAACTCGAACCAAACTCCGAATACCGGCGAGTACTGTCCGGCAGACAGACGGTGGGTGCTAAGGTCCATCGTCAAAAGGGAAACAGCCCAGACCGCCAGCTAAGGTCCCCAAGTCATGGCTAAGTGGGAAAGGATGTGGGACGGCCAAAACAACCAGGAGGTTGGCTTAGAAGCAGCCATCCTTTAAAGAAAGCGTAACAGCTCACTGGTCTAATTAAGCTGTCCTGCGCCGAAGATGTACCGGGGCTAAAGCCATGCACCGAAGCTGCGGGCTTGTCTATGACAAGCGGTAGCGGAGCGTTCCGTAAGCCGGTGAAGGCAAACTGTGAGGTTTGCTGGAGGTATCGGAAGTGAGAATGCTGACATGAGTAGCGACAAACAGGGTGAGAAACCCTGTCGCCGTAAGTCCAAGGGTTCCTGCGCAAGGCTAATCCGCGCAGGGTAAGCCGGCCCCTAAGGCGAGGCCGAAAGGCGTAGTCGATGGGAACCACGCTAATATTCGTGGGCCAGGTGGATGTGACGCCCGTCGTAAATCGTTGCTCCTTATCGGATTGAAGCAGCGGTGAAGACGGGCCAGGAAATAACACCACCAACAATGACCGTACCCGAAACCGACACAGGTGGACTGGTAGAGTATACCAAGGCGCTTGAGAGAACGATGTTGAAGGAACTAGGCAAATTACTCTCGTAACTTCGGAATAAGAGAGCCTCGCCCGTGGGCAACCACAGGTGAGGGGCACAGACTAGGGGGTGGCGACTGTTTATTAAAAACACAGGGCTCTGCGAAGTCGCAAGACGACGTATAGGGTCTGACGCCTGCCCGGTGCCGGAAGGTCAAGAGGAGGGGTGCAAGCTCCGAATTGAAGCCCCGGTAAACGGCGGCCGTAACTATAACGGTCCTAAGGTAGCGAAATTCCTTGTCGGGTAAGTTCCGACCTGCACGAATGGCGTAACGACTTCCCCGCTGTCTCCAACATCGACTCAGCGAAATTGAACTCTCCGTGAAGATGCGGAGTTCCCGCGGTCAGACGGAAAGACCCCGTGCACCTTTACTACAGCTTCACAGTGGCATCAGATATTGGATGTGTAGGATAGGCGGGAGGCTATGAAACCAGGGCGCCAGCCCAGGCGGAGCCACCCTTGAAATACCGCCCTTCCCGTATTTGATGTCTAACCGCGTCCCGTAAGCCGGGACCGGGACCCTGTGTGGCGGGTAGTTTGACTGGGGCGGTCGCCTCCCAAAGAGTAACGGAGGCGCGCAATGGTTGGCTCAGAGCGGTCGGAAATCGCTCGACGAGTGCAAGAGCAAAAGCCAGCCTGACTGCGACACCGACGGGTGGAGCAGAGACGAAAGTCGGTTCTAGTGATCCGGTGGTCCCTCGTGGAAGGGCCATCGCTCAACGGATAAAAGGTACGCCGGGGATAACAGGCTGATACTTCCCAAGAGTCCACATCGACGGAAGTGTTTGGCACCTCGATGTCGGCTCATCTCATCCTGGGGCTGGAGCAGGTCCCAAGGGTATGGCTGTTCGCCATTTAAAGAGGTACGTGAGCTGGGTTTAGAACGTCGTGAGACAGTTCGGTCCCTATCTGCCGTGGGTGTAGGATACTTGAGAGGAGCTGTCCCTAGTACGAGAGGACCGGGATGGACGTACCTCTGGTGTACCAGTTGTTCCGCCAGGAGCACCGCTGGGTAGCTATGTACGGATTGGATAACCGCTGAATGCATCTAAGCGGGAAACCATCCTCAAAACAAGGTATCCCTTGAGAGCCGTGGAAGACCACCACGTCAATAGGCCGGGTGTGAAAGCGTGGCAACACGTGAAGCTAACCGGTACTAATCGCTCGATAGGCTTTAGAGCCCGTGCGCAGTGGTAAAACCACTCAAATGCACGAAACACACCGTTCATACATAAAACTAGTCCAGATTTGTGAGATGTGATGACCTGGTGGTCATGGCGCTGGAAAAACACCCGATCCCTTCCCGAACTCGGCCGTGAAAAACAGCTGCGCCAATGGTACTTTGCCTCAAGGCACGGGAGAGTAGGACGCCGCCAGGTCTTCTCATCTCTCAAATCAAAAAAATAAACGCTTGCTTCTCTACATGCAAACGAGAAAGGCCGTCTCATACGAGACGGCCTTTCTGTATTCAGAACAAAAAAAGCTGCACGAAATACTCCATGCAGCCCCAAAATACCGCACCCAGAAAACCCTATTTCGGCATGTTCATTCTCTCAAATGTGTGAAGACTGCTGACGCCAACCATCCCGAACATCAACTCCCACAACATCTCGTCAAGACCAGGAAGATTGGGCGACACGTTGAAGCCAATCAAAAACGGACGCACCAAGTATTGATAGGCAATCGAGGCCGCTAGAATCCAGCCAATCGCAGGGCGCCAACCCGATACAAACAAACTACTAGATCCAGCCTCAGCACGATTCACAGATTGCTGTTGTGTGATCTCTTCAAGCTGACCACTCAGCTGAAGTTCCATCAGCTTCAGCTTCGCCTCATCGGCCTTGTCTTTGTCGGGGATGATTTTATCCAGCAATCCACCGATCAACAGAAACAGGGTGCCCCACATGGCTTGCTCCTCATCATAAAAGCGCACGCGCCCGGAGCACCAATCGCTCCAGTATTCTTATTTTGTGTACGCTATAGCGCAACAAAGACGATAACTCAATGGCAGAATTCGCCTGACTCAACCGAGCGGCAAAGGGCAAGGCTATATATAAAGCTCGTCACTATAATCGCCACAGGATCTATAAATGTGACCGGCACTTCAGAACAAGAGAGCAAGATAAAAAAAGAGCCGCCATATTTGTC